>JAGAPO010000026.1 GCA_017623215.1 Lachnospiraceae bacterium
ATGACAACCACGGTCTTGTCCATCTTGTCGGATACGACCTTGCCTACGCGGGTCTTACGGGAAGTAGTTCTGTTTTCGTTCATTTTTCCTTACCTCCTCAGTTCTGCTTCTCGCGCAGGACGGTCTTGACGCGAGCGATGTCACGGCGCACGGCAGAGATCTTGGTGGGGTTGTCAAGATGATTGGTGGCGTGCTGCATACGGAGCATGAAAAGGTCCTTCTTCAGGTCGACCAGCTTGCTCTGGAGCTCATCGACGGACAGGGAGCGGATTTCACTTGCCTTCATCTTATTCACCACCATTCTCAGTCTCGGTGCCCTTCATGACGATCTTGGTCTTGATGGGCAGTTTGTGGCTGGCAAGGCGGAGAGCCTCGCGGGCGACCTCTTCGGAGACGCCGGCGATCTCAAACATCACTCTGCCGGGCTTGACGACTGCAACCCAGTAATCGGGGGAGCCTTTACCGGAACCCATACGGGTCTCAGCGGGCTTCGCTGTAACGGGCTTATCAGGGAAAATCTTAATCCATACCTGACCGCCACGCTTAATGTAACGGGTCATTGCGATACGGGCTGCCTCAATCTGATTGGACTTAATCCAAGCGGGCTCCATTGCTACGATACCATACTCGCCGTTCGAGATAGTGTTACCTCTTAATGCCTTTCCTGCCATGGTGCCACGGAACTGCTTACGACGCTTTACTCTTTTCGGCATTAACATTATTTATCTCTCCCTTCCTTGTTTGCCTTTGTGGGAAGAACCTCACCATGGTAAATCCATACCTTAACGCCTAACTTACCATAGGTGGTGTCTGCCTCAGCGAAACCATAGTCAATATCTGCACGTAATGTCTGTAACGGAATTGTACCCTCGCTGTAGAACTCGGTACGAGCAATATCAGCACCGCCGAGACGGCCGCCAACTGCAGTCTTGATACCCTTAGCGCCAGCCTTCATGGTTCTGGACATCGTGGACTTCATTGCTCTTCTGAAGGAGATACGATTCTCAAGCTGAGTTGCGATGTTCTCTGCAACTAACTGAGCATTCACATCAGGTCTCTTTACTTCCTTGATCTCAAGGTTTACCTTCTTATCGGTGTAAGCAGCAAGCTCACCCTTTAACTTCTCAATCTCAGCGCCAGCCTTACCGATTACAACGCCCGGCTTTGCTGTGTGGATAATAACCTTAACCTTATCAGAAGCTCTCTCGATCTCGATCTTAGCGATACCAGCACTGTATAACTTCTTCTTTAAGAACTTTCTGATCTTATAGTCTTCTACCAGATTATCTGCGAAATCAGCTTCTGCATACCATCTGGAATCCCAGTCATTAATAACTCCGACTCTTAAGCCATGAGGATTAACTTTCTGTCCCATGATTACCCTCCTTATCTTTCATTCAGCACAATCGTGATGTGGCTCATTCTCTTCAGGATTCTGTATGCTCTGCCCTGTGCTCTGGGCTGAATTCTCTTCATTGTAGGAGCGCAGCCTGCGTAGCATTCCTGAATATATAACTTAGAAACATCCATTCCGTTATTATTCTCAGCATTAGCGATTGCCGATTTTAATAATTTCTCGATTACGCTGGAAGCGTATCTGGGATTGTATGCTAAAATACCAAGTGCCGTCTGAACGTCCTTGCCTCTGATAGCATCCAGTACGAAGCAAGCCTTCTGAACCGATACTCTTGCATAGGATAACTTTGCGGACGGTCTGGTATCCTTCTTGCTCTCATTTCTTTCTCTCTTAATTTGAGTTCTATGTCCCTTAGCCATGGATGAAACCTCCTTTCAAATTAACTCTTTACTTCTTGGTCTTCTTTTCGTCTTTTCCATGTCCTCTGAAAGTTCTGGTTGCTACGAACTCTCCGAGCTTGTGACCAACCATGTCCTCAGTGATGTAAACCGGAACATGCTTTCTTCCATCATGAACTGCGATGGTGTGTGCTACCATCTGGGGGAATATCGTGGAACGGCGGGACCAGGTCTTAATAACCTGCTTGTCGCCCTTCTTATTCATCTCATCTACTTTCTTAAGCAGGTACTCGTCAGCGAACGGTCCCTTCTTTAACGAACGTGCCATATGGGTTTACCTCCTATCTTATTTGGTTAATGCCTTACCGTCTCTTCTTCTTACAATCAGCTTATTGGACTTTGCATTCTTCTTACGTGTCTTAAGTCCAAGAGCAGGCTTGCCCCAAGGTGTGGACGGACCGGGACGACCGATGCCGTTCTTACCTTCACCACCGCCGTGCGGATGGTCATTCGGGTTCATAACAGCACCACGTACTGTAGGACGGATACCCATGTGACGCTTACGTCCAGCTTTACCAACGTTGATTAACTCGTGATCAATATTACCTACCTGACCAACTGTTGCTCTGCAGTTAATCGGTACCATTCTCATCTCGCCGGAAGGTAAACGAAGTGTTGCATACTTGCCTTCCTTAGCCATTAACTGAGCTGCGTTACCAGCGGAACGAACCATCTGGCCGCCCTTTCCAGGATGAAGCTCAATGTTGTGAACCTGTGCACCAATCGGGATGTTAGCTAACGGTAAGCAGTTACCTACTCTAACTTCCGCATTCGCGCCGTTCATTACCTTATCACCAACGGACAGACCGTTCGGTGCGATGATATATGCCTTCTCGCCGTCTGCGTAGCAGATTAAAGCGATGTTTGCTGTTCTGTTCGGGTCATACTCGATTGCGATAACCGTTGCCGGGATATCGTCCTTATTTCTCTTGAAATCGATAATTCTGTACTTTCTCTTAACTCCGCCGCCCTGATGTCTTACAGTAATCTTACCCTGATTGTTGCGTCCTGCCTTGCTCTTTAAGGAAACACATAAGGACTTCTCAGGAGTAGTCTTGGTGATTTCTGCAAAATCAGAACCTGTCATATGCCTTCTGGAAGGTGTATATGCGTTATAGGTCTTGATTGCCATGATTGTTGACTCCTTTCATTATTGCGGTGCAATAGTCTCATCTGCGGTTCATTCTGTCCGCCCTCTCGTATCAGCTCTTCCCGCATTCCTTTCGATCCTGCACGCTTCGCTGATTCGTTTCTCTGCACCCATTGCTCTCTTTCGTCCTGTCGGACGGAACTTTTTACAGTCCGGAGAAAATCTCGATCTCCGCGCTGTCAGCTGTCAGCTGAACGATTGCCTTCTTAACCTTGGAGGTCTTGCCAACTGCATTGCCGCGTCTGCGGGTCTTGCCATCCTGGTTCATTGTGTTGACCTTGGCAACCTTGGTTCCCGCGAACATCTTCTCAACAGCCTCTTTTACCTGACTCTTGGTTGCATCGGGATGAACGGAGAAGGTATACTTCTTTGCTTCCATCATGCCCATGCTCTTCTCAGTTACGATAGGCTTTAAGATAACATCATAGTATTTTAAATCAGCCATTATGCATATACCTCCTCAATCTTTGAAACCGCATCCTTCGTGATGACAAGGTTGTCATACTTTAAGATGTCGTATACATTCACAGATCCGGACAGGCTGGTTCTTACCTTCGGAAGATTTCTTGCGGACATGATAACGTTCTCATCCTTGTCAGCCAGAACAACCAGTGCCTTCTCAATCTTTAAACCATCCAGAACGGCCTTCATCTGCTTTGTCTTAATCTCGTCAAATGTAAGGCTGTCAATTACGAAAATCTTCTGCTCCTGAACTCTTGTTGTTAAAGCAGACTTCAGAGCCAGTGTCTTCTCCTTCTTGTTCATCTTGAAGGAATAGTCTCTCGGCTTCGGAGCAAATACAACGCCGCCGCCCTTCCACTGAGGAGCTCTGATGGAACCCTGTCTTGCATGACCGGTACCCTTCTGTCTCCAGGGCTTGATGCCGCCGCCGCTTACTTCTGCACGGGTCTTGGCACTCTGTGTTCCCTGACGCTTGTTCGCAAGCTGGAGAACCGTTGCCATATGCATTAAATGTGTGTTAACTTCTACGCCGAATACGGAATCATTCAGTTCCAGGGAACCAACCGCATCGCCTAATTTATTATAAACAGTTACATTAGCCATTATCTTGTTCCTCCTTTCTTAAAGCGTTTAGTTTGCGCTCTTTACAGTTTCCTTGAGCATAACCATTGCCTTCTTTGCTCCGGGAACTGCGCCCTTAACCAGAATCAGGTTGTTTGCTGCGTCAACCTTAACAACCTCGAGGTTCTGAACGGTAACCTTTACGTTACCCATCTGACCAGGCATCTTCTTACCCTTGAATACGCGTCCGGGGCTGGTTGCCGGTCCGTTGGAACCTGCGTGTCTGTGGTACTTGGAACCGTGAGCCATGGGTCCTCTGGACTGTCCGTGTCTCTTGATGGCACCCTGGAAGCCCTTACCCTTGGACTTAGCAGTTGCATCTACCTTATCGCCTGCAGCGAAGATATCAACTGTAATCTCCTGGCCTACCTTGTACTCCTCAGCGTTCTCAAACTTGAACTCTTTAAGAAATCTCTTGTTCGCAACACCTGCTTTTGCAAAGTGTCCCTTTCTCGGCTTATTCACGAGGCTCTCGCGGATATCGCCGAAACCTACCTGTACTGCACTGTAACCATCGTTCTCTACGGTCTTAACCTGAGTTACGACTACCGGGCCAGCCTGCAGAACAGTTACGGGAGTTAAAACTCCGTCTTCGCCAAAAATCTGGGTCATCCCAACTTTGGTAGCTAACATAGCCTTCTTCATTAACTTGCACCTCCTGTTGAATCTACAGCGGATTACGCTTTATGCGCAATCATCCTAGATGGTCTATCATCGGATGCTTGGTCTTAATCTTAATTTAAGAACTTGGACCCTCTATATAAACCCTAAGGATTATTCACTTTCTGTTGTTACATTTTTCTTTCTTTATGGAGCCTTACTTTGTCTTCATCTTGATGTCGATGTAAACACCAGCCGGCATCTCCAGTCTGGATAATGCGTCAACCGTCTTCTGAGTCGGAGCGATGATGTCGATTAATCTCTTGTGAGTTCTCTGCTCGAACTGCTCTCTGGAATCCTTGTACTTGTGAACCGCTCTTAAAATGGTCACAACCTCTTTCTTTGTCGGTAACGGAACCGGTCCGCTCACCTTAGATCCTGTCTTCTTTACGGTCTCGATAATTTTGCTTGCGGATGCATCGATTAAATGATGATCATACGCCTTCAGTGTAATTCTCATTACTTGACTTGCCATAAAAAAAGTCGCCTCCTTTTCGCACTTAATTGCAGTACGACAAGCGGTGACTGTACACTCACCCGTGTGTTTCCTGCGTAATCAAGATTGCAAACTTTGCCTATCCCGATTCAGCTCAATTTACACGGTTTTCTGCCTTTCGCAGATCTATGTTCTTGTACAGTGACTTGTCGCCAGTTTTCATAACTTGACATTCGCTCCACGGAAAACCCGCATGATTCTGCGGCAACCTCACGCTTCCACGCTATCAACGTCACAACGTTAATCATTATAACGCATCTGTAAATTATTTGCAAGCATTTTTTTAAGACAAATTTAATTTTTTTTAATTTCGGAGGCTTGCACAAAAAAAGCACTTCTCCTCCCAACCATATATGCAAATTGATCATACCCCGAAACGTCTTTTATGACATAGCCCGTCCCATGCTCCAAAACGTACTCCCCCATGGCATAAAAAGCTTGCTTTTACCTCCCATCCCCCACATAATAACAGCAACCGAATCCCGCGCCTATTATATATAGAAGAAACACTGATCACAGCCAATTCTGAGCACGCCCAGTCCTGAGCACAACCCAATTCCTTCCCAACATCCAAGACAAAGCGCACTCCATCCCTCCTAACCCCCCGGCGCAGCGCAGCGTCCGCCCCATTCAATCCCAGCACACAGCGCCCCGCGCGCCTGTGCGTCCGTCTCACCCCCATACATCCATCCCAGCACACAGCGCCCCGCGCGCCTGTGCGTCCGTCCTAACCCACACTTCCGTCAAACGACAAAAAGCGTTTGCGGGGGTCCGGGGGGAATCGCAACCCCCCGGCGCTTTTGGTACTTTTGCCGCGCAAAAGTACGAATCATCCATTGCCTCTCCGTATCTCCTCCACTCCGCTGATCTCCATCAGTCTCTGAATCAGCGCTTCCAGCGTCCTCTTATCCGTCACCTCGAACACTACATTTAATGTAGCCATCCCCTGCTTATGAATCTTGCAGTCCATCGAAGCGATATCCATACCGCCTTCCGCGAGCACCGCCGAAATATCCGCGATCATACCGACGCGGTTCTTCGCCAGAATCCGAATCTCACTCAGATAAACTCCGCTTCCTCCCGCATTTCTTTCAGCACTCGTGGAATTTGCGCGATTCCCGGCACCCGCTTCGTCCGCATTCGAGCCGGCAGACTCCACTCCTCTACACGCTCCGTCTGCATCGGCCATTCCGTTTCTCTGAACCGCATTCTGAATTCTCGTGTCGTCCCACTCCGCGTCCAGAAGCCTTGCTCTGTCTGGCTCCGGAAGATTAATCACATTCACGCAGTCGGTTCGATGTATCGTAACACCGCGCCCCTTGGTTACAAAGGCTGCAATCTCATCCCCCGGCAGCGGCGTACAGCATTTTGCAAAATTAACCGCATATCCCCGGCTTCCGTTGCCTACGATGACTCTGCGCTCACTGTAAGCGCCTGTTCGAAACGGGTCTATGCGTTTTGTGCCGCCTTCTTTCTGCCCGTTCCGCGCATTCTGCGCATTCTGTGCATTCTGAAGACTCCAGGCATTCTGAACGCCCTGCATTCTCTGCCCGTTGTGCAGCTCTGCCTCTTTCATCTTTGCATTCTGCGAATTTGTATTGTGCGACTCTGCCCCCTGCGCCGCTTTCCTCTCCGCGCGCTTTTCCTCCGTTTCCATCCGCCCGATCACTCTGCTCTCTTTTAACGCGCCGTGACCGACTGCCGCAAGCACAGAATCCCAGTCGTGGTATCCGAATTTCCGCAGAATATGATTCTGATGCTCCGGATTAGCAAGCAGGCTCTCATCCACGCCATTTTCCGCGCAATACTCCTGAAGCATATGCGTTCCCCGCTTGATATTCTCCTCTTTGCCCGCCTCTCGGAACCACTGATTAATCTTATTGCGCGCCTGCGCGCTCTTCACCAGCTTCAGCCACTCCTTCGACGGTCCGGGTGAATTCTGCGATGTCAGCACTTCAATCCGATCACCGTTCTGGATCACATAATCAATCGGTACCGGTTCGCCGTTCACCCGCGCGCCGACCATCGTATTCCCGACCGCGCTGTGGATGCTGTAGGCGAAATCAATAATGATCGCTCCGTCCGGAAGATTCTTCACCTCGCCCTTTGGTGTGAAGCAATAGATGCTCTCCGACATCAGGTTAAAATCATTCTTTAAAAGACTCATGAACTCCTTATTATCCGACATCTCCCGCTGCCACTCCAACACCTGCTTGAGCCAGTTTAACTTTTCTTCTTCCTTATTTAATATGAGACCCTCGCCCTTACCCTCTTTGTATTTCCAATGGGCCGCGATACCGTATTCGGCGGTTCGATGCATCTCCTTCGTGCGAATCTGAATCTCGAAGGACTGCCCGGTTCCGTCCAGCACGGTCGTATGCAGCGAACGGTACATATTCGACTTCGGCATCGAAATATAATCCTTGAATCGCCCGGGAATCGGCGTATACAATTCGTGAATCATGCCGAGCACCGCGTAGCATTCCTTAATCGTATCCACAATAATCCGGATTGCGAACAGATCATACATATCATCCAGCGTCTTACCCCGTTTTACCATCTTGCGGTAAATACTGAAGAAATGCTTGAACCGCCCGGCTACCACTGCGTCCACATGTGACTCCTTCAGCTGCTCGCTAATCTGCCCAATCATGCGGTCGATGAACTGCTGCCGCTCCGCCTTGGTGAGCTCCACACGCTTTGCCAGGTCGTAATATACCTCGGGATAGAGGTATTTTAACGCCAGATCCTCTAACTCCATGCTGATCATGGAGATTCCAAGGCGCTGTGCAATCGGCGCGTAGATCTCGAGTGTCTCGCGGGAGACCTCTCTTTGCCGCTCCGCGGTCTGATAACCGAGCTCACGCATATTGTGAAGGCGATCCGCTAATTTAATTAAAATAACGCGGATATCCCGCGCCATTGCAAGGAACATCTTTCTAAAATTCTCCGCCTGTGACTCCAGCTTATCCGCCGCATACGGAAGCTTACCAAGCTTTGCAGCGCCGAGCACCAGAAAGCAGATCTCATCTCCGAACTGCTCCCGTATCCGCGCTCCGCCGTCTCCGGTATATCCAAGCGTCTCATGCAGCAGTGCCGCCGCTATCGTCTCTTGGTCCAGCCGCATCTCCGACAATATGAGCGCGACGTTCAGCGGATGAATCACATACGGGGCCCCGGATTTGCGAAGCTGTCCTTCGTGCGCTTCGCAGGCCATTCGGTAGGCCTCCTCAATAATAGAAATATCGGCCGCGGGGTAATAAGCCTGCACCGAATCGAATAATTTATGATATAACTCATCAGGTTGTTGATTCATATTGCACCTCCCACTTCCGATAATCCGCGGTATTCCTTCGGCGTCATATTCACCAGCTCCTTAAACACCCGGTTGAATGTCTTCTGATCCGAAAAGCCGCTCTCAAATATCACATCATTAATCTTCAAATCCGTGCTTCGCAGCAGATTCTTCGCATGCTCCACCCGCAGCATATGAAGATAGGTTAAATAATGATATGACAGTCTCTCCGAGAACATTCGGGAGAGGCAGCTTGGGTCCACTCCAAAGGTCTTCGCAAGCACTTTTAACGAAATCGGCTCCGTATAATGCGCCGAAAGATACTCCAGAACCTCCGAAAAGCAATCCGTGCTGATTCGCTGCTTCTCCTCCGTATGCGGAAGCACCTTGAGCGCCGTTCCAAGCAGGATATACAGATATCCGACCAGAATCTCTCTGGCACCGTCCCCCTCATATTCCCGAAGGATCTCTTCTGCGATCGGGACGAAATTCCGCCCTTCTCCCGACAGAAAGTTCTCATATCTGCGCGCCTGCAGCCGTTTGGAAAGAAGCGGAAGCACCTGCGGATTCACAATCATCATAATTCCAATCCCCTCTCCGCCCTTCCGGTAGGAGTGGATATCATTGGAAAACGCAATCATCATATCGCCTCTCCGAAGCGTCCTGGACTGCTCCCTGCAGCTTACGCTGAATTCTCCGGATATGCAGACGAGCAGCTCGATATTATGATGAATATGAGGAATAAAATCAAGACTGGTTCTTTCCTCAATATGAAAATCCTCTACTTTCTTTTCATAAAGCAGCATATCTCATCGCCGGACCAATCTCTTCCCGGCTCTCCTTTCTCTCCTGCATCCATTTGTGACCCTAATGGCTTAAGGAGAATTATATCAAATTTTGACTGGCAAATCAATGCTTTCGCACTGGTATTTCCCATACGGATATTGTAAAATGAAGGTATTCTACATAGGAATCAGGAAAGGACGGCCAAATTATGAGTGAAAAACCCAAGTATCAGGATGAAACCTTAAGTTTTAAAGATCGAGCCCGTGATCTGGTATCCCGCATGACAATAGAGGAATGCGCCGGCCAGCTTTTATACGGCGCGGCCAAGGTAGAACGCCTTGGAATTCCGTTCTACAACTGGTGGAACGAGGCGCTGCACGGAGTCGCCCGTTGCGGAACCGCGACCGTATTTCCGCAGGCAATCGGAATGGCGGCAGCATTTGACGATGAGCTGATTGGACGCATCGCAGATGTTATCTCCACCGAGGGCAGAGCCAAATATAACATGTATCAGGCGCAGGAAGACTACGGCATCTACAAGGGACTTACTTACTGGTCCCCGAATGTCAATATATTCCGCGATCCCAGATGGGGACGCGGCCAGGAGACCTACGGTGAGGATCCGTATCTGACCGGAAAGCTTGGCGCTGCGTTTGTTCATGGCCTTCAGGGCGATGATGAACGGTATTTAAAGACAGCGGCCTGCGCTAAGCATTTTGCAGCACATTCCGGCCCCGAGGCGCTTCGTCACGAATTCGACGCGGTGGTATCGCCCCAGGATATGGCGGAGACGTATCTTCCGGCATTCAAGGAGCTGGTAGATGCGGGAGTGGAGGGCTTCATGGGCGCTTATAACCGCACAAACGGAGAACCCTGCTGCGGAAGCAAGACGCTGCTTGTGGACCTGCTTCGCGGGGAGTGGGGCTTTGACGGCTACATTACGAGCGACTGCTGGGCAATCTCGGATTTCCACCTGCATCACCAGGTAACCGACGCTCCGACCGATTCGGTTAAGCTTGCTCTGGAGAACGGCTGCGATCTGAACTGCGGAAATATGTACGCTTACGTTCTTCAGGCTCTGCAGGAAGGAAAGATTACGGAAGAGATGATTCGCGAAAGCGCCGTTCATCTGATGACCACCAGAATGCGTCTCGGAATGTTCGATGAGAGCACTCCGTTCGATTCCATCGGAATGGACGTGGTAGACTGTCCGGCGCACCGTGCCCTGAACGAAGAGGCTGCCAGAAAGTCTCTGGTTCTGTTAAAGAATAACGGTGTGCTTCCGGTCGATAAGAATCAGATAACCCGCGTCGCGGTCATCGGCCCGAATGCGAATTCGACGACTGCACTGGCCGGAAATTATCACGGTACGGCGAACCAGTATCACACGGTTCTGGAATCGGTACGTGCGGCACTTCCGAATGCACAGGTATGGTTCTCCGAGGGTTCGCACCTGTATGAGAAGAAGGTGGAAAGTCTGGCAGAACCGGATGACCGTCTTGCAGAGGCAAGGGCCATGGCAGATGCGTCCGATCTGGTAATTCTAATTGTCGGAATGGATGAGACAATCGAGGGTGAGGAGCTGAATAACGGCGAATTCAGCGGCGATAAGAAGACCCTGTATCTGCCCGAGACGCAGCGCAATCTGATTCGCGCGATCTGCGGAAGAAAGACGCCGGTTGTCCTTGTCAGCATGGTCGGCAGCGCGGTTGATTTCGAGTACGGCAATGAGCACGCGGATGCCATCATTCAGGCCTGGTATCCCGGCGCAATGGGCGGCAAGGCAGTAGCGGATCTGATCTTCGGCGAGTACAGCCCGTCCGGCAGACTTCCGGTTACCTTCTATAAGGAAGAGAACAACCTTCCGGACTTTACGGATTATTCTATGGATAACCGCACGTATAAGTATTTTAAGGAAGAGCCGCTCTATCCGTTCGGCTACGGCTTAAGCTACACCACGTTCGGGTATTCGAATCTTACGGCGGCTTCGGAGATTGCTTCCGGCGATGCGCTCACGGTTACGGTTACGGTAACGAATACCGGCGATGTCGCGGGTGATGAGATTGTGCAGGTATACTTAAAGGATGTGGAGGCAAGCACACGCGTTCCGAAGCATAAGCTTTGTGGAATTAAGAGAGTGTCTCTTGCGCCCGGTGAGTCAAAGATCGTTGAGCTTACGGTAGAGGCGAAGCAGTTTATGATTATTAAAGAAGACGGAAGCTTTGCGTATGAGCCCGGTGACTTCCTATTATATGTGGGCGGAAGCCAGCCCGATGCGTACAGCGAAGGACTGATGGGACGCAAGACAGCGTGCGCGAAGGTGACTATGAGATAGGCGATACGCGCGCAGGACGATTTTAGCGGCTGCGGTAGTTTGGTGGACAACAGAACGCCCGCCTGTGCCGCATCCCATGTCTACTACGCCTGGTTCTGACGAAAGGGCGGGTTAGACATGGGATGCGGCACAGGCGGGCTGTGAGTTCCAACATTCTACGGCAGCTGTTTTTCTTGTCTGGGTTCGTATCGGTTGTTCCGGATACGTGCTGTCTCTATCTAAGTTCCTGACAGGCTTTTAAAAAATTCGTGATCTGCTCATCCGTTACGTTCTTATCAATGCCGACGCACGAGATTGATATCAGGCCGCCGTTCTCCTGGCCGTCCTGAATCAGGGCTTTTACTTCGGCGGCAACTTCGGATTCGGCTGCTTCGCCAAGGCGCACCGGACTGTAGCGCGCGTTCAGGAAGACGCCGGGAAGCTTTTCTCTGACGGTTTTTATGTTGGAAAAGGCTCCGACTTCCGCGAAGGTAAGGCCTCGAATCTTCGAATAGCCGTCCACTACATGCTCCATTGTCGCGCCGCAGTGATGGATACCGAATTGTCCGAATGCATCTGCAAGCTTCTGATCGTACGGGAGCAGGAATTCCTCATAGAGGGAGTTTGATATCATCTCGACCGAGCAGTTCGAGGTTAAGAATACCTCCGGTCTGGTCCGGCGCACGATCGCGGTAACGCCTCCGGAGATATCGTCCGAGAGGGCCTTGAAGCGCTTTCCTGCTGCAATCATCAGGTTCGTAACTTTTGAGAGCAGTTCGTCCACTTCTTCCGGTGCCGTGTAATAGGACACCATCAGTTCCTGACCCATCAGGTCCATTGCAATGTTCTGAACGCCCATCAGGTTCACGTAAGGCTCTACGCGGCCGTATTTTTCCAGCAAATAGTCTATCTGCTTTTGGGTTCTTGCCCAGACAGGACTTGTGTTCAGGTCGGGCTCCTCCACCTCTGCAATCGTCTCTTCATCCAGCTCCCTGCAGATGACCTGGGGTGAATTGTCCTCCTGATAGCGAATCTCACATCCCATCAGCTCGGATAGCAGATATCCGGCTGCCAGCAGATCGGTGCCAAGAAGCGGGCGCTTCTTCGGCTCTTTCTCCCCGAGGCCGAACGCGCCGAAATGCTCATACAGAGCCTTTCGCATCTTCACATCGCATTCCATCCGGTATTCCGGTTCATCAAAGAAATCCTGCGTGAACCGGATTCCCGCGTTCTTATACCACCAACTTGGGTGGAACGTAATATCGTACTTCATTGATAACCCCCTATTATGTATGCCTTCCTCTCCTAAGCCAGAAATCTCTCGCTCTGTCCGGCCATCTCGTGCAGCCGACGGTACAGCTCCGCCTGCTCCTCGGCTGTCTTTACATTCGTAACACAGATCAGCTTCTGATTCGGTCTCCACAGCTTCTTAAATACCTCCATGCTGCTCTCTACCGTACCGATTGCTCTGGTCTGCAGCACAATTCCGCTGCCCGCGAACGCGTCGCCGAACGGCTCCGGATTGTTCGGGCTTGGATCCGCCTCAATCGAGAACGCGCCGTCCGCGCATACGATGTTGCGGTAGGTCTTTACCATCTCAATCTTATTCTCCCAGTTACCGCAGGAATGGAATACCATACCGCCGAACTGATCGCCAATCTTCTCATCCGCCTCTTTGAACAGATCATCATAATCCTGATGGCTGACCATAATCGCATTGTCATCACTTAAGCCCGCACCCTTAAATACACGGCTGCTCGCAAATCCATGACCGGGTCTTGCAAGCGCATCGCCAATCAGCTTCTGCTGCTCCTTCATGAAATCAATCAGCAGATCCGCAACCAGCCCTGCCGCTGCCTTTAACGCATCCGGGTCCTCATAGACTTCAATGAACATATCTGTAATCGGCATCAGGTAGGCGAGCATATTGATCGGAGCCTGCAGATCGCAGAACGAGATCGGAAGCTTTCCCTTTGTCTTGTCAAGGAAATACTCAATCATCTCCAGCGTGTGCTTTCCTTCCGGAGTCTGCGCAATCGGAATATAATCCGCATCCAGCACCTCCTGTGAGCTGTGAAACGGCGCGTCCATACTCGGAGACTGATTCGGTATCCACTTATACTTGCTTCCGAAGCTTGCCGCGATATAGCCGATTCCGTACCAGGGCTCCAAAAAGTTCGCAATGTCAGCCTTATACGCCATACTCGTCTTCAGCGCACCTAACTGCAGCGCAAGCGACTCCTTATAATCTCTGCACTTATCAAAGAATACTCCGTTCGCGCGAAAACGGCGGTATACCAATAATCCCCTGTCCGCCTTTGCGAACTCGCGATCCCGCTCAAGAAGCGATGCCTCATAATCCGCATAGGCCTCAACGTCGAACAATTCCGGCGATATCGGCGCGATATCGGATCCTGCGGAATCCCGAACAGATGTATCAAACTTGCCTACTATCATAGTAACCTCTCCTTTTCTATGAATCCTTTCTTCGCGAAATTATCCCGATTTCCCGAAGAATTCTATTATTCAGTATAACATAGCATCTGACAGTTTTCAATCCGGTTCCACGTGCCCATCCTTCCAAATACCGCAGAAAAAAAGTCCTTTTTTTGCTGTTTTCCTCCCCACTCCTGTATCTCAATCCTTGTATTTTCGATATGCCCGCGCCGAATACCAGGTACTGATTATTCCCGCCGCAATCAGGATCCCGAGCATAATAAGCGTAGACCCGATTCCTCCCACTACGAAGGACTCTATCACAATCAGCACCCCGGACACGATAAATGCTTTTCCCGCAAACCGATTGCTGACCGCCCAGGTTCTGTCATTCTCCATGCTCCACACGGTCCGCAGCCCGACCGCGGAATTCAGCTTCGCCTTTGGCAGTATATTTCCAATCACAATCAGGAAACCTCCCATGCACACATTGGTTACAACGTTTGCGTCCACCGGCGATTCTGTCATCTGCCCCTTCGCGGCAGCAAACGCTGCGTATAGGTAGCAGTAATGCATCACACTGAACATAAGCGCCATTCCGACTGCAACCACCTGAAGTACCTTCCCGTTATTGGCCGCCTCCTCACACTCCTTCTGATCCGCCCCTTTCTGCTTCTTACGAAAATGCCGCAGAAGACATTCCCAGAACAGACTCATGATAAAAATAATTGCCGGGAAGATATAATTCTCATACTTTGATCCCCACCGGTCAATATTCCCCGCCATATCATAATGCATCGGAATCCGATCAGGGAAGAACGGCATCAGCACCGTCGTAATCCCAATTGTTAAAAACGTCACGACCCACAGCAAATTCTTTTTCATCCACACTTTCATACTAATCTCCATTCCTACCGTTCCAACTGCTTGATCCACAGTACCAGTTCATCCAGCACCGTCGTGTTCAGTTCATAATAAATGCAATTCTTCTGCCGATACTCCATCACCAGATCCGCGGCCTTTAACAGCCGCAGATGATAAGACAGCGCCGCCGGTGATACGGCAAGCTTCCCGGCAAGCTCGCCTGCCGTCAGCCTCCCGTTCTTCAAAAGCTCCAGCGCCTCCCGCCTTATCGGATCGGACAGCGCCTTCAGCGTATCCGCAATCCCCATTGTATGCACCACCTCCAATCGTCCCATGATACCGGCCTGATTGTCATACCCTTGATATCTGACATATCCGGGCCTCCACATCCC
>JAGAPO010000027.1 GCA_017623215.1 Lachnospiraceae bacterium
AAGGATCCGGTTCGTTTCCTCCAGGTCCATCCCTGCCCGGAGCGCTATTCGCTGTCCGCATAAACGCCCATCCGATGAAGGCAGCTCACAGAACAATACTCGTATCTGGTTGTCTGCTGCCAATTTCATTAACTGCTCAAACATCTTTCCCTGTTCCAAAATTCCTCTTTCCTTTCCGCCGGAACTCAGGTATAATAAAGCTGGTGTTATTATTATGCCTGGCTCCGGCCAATGCTGCCCTTGCCTGATTGCCGTCAGGTGAGGGCATTTTCTTTGCTCCTTCTCTCCAGCTCGTCCAGCACGCACAGCACCAGACGCTTACAGAACTCTGTCGGGTACCGCTCATGTATCTCCCGCGCTTCCTGTATTATGGTTTCCCACTCGGCAGCAGTCCCGGACGGATCCGGATGCGCCCGGCAGGACTTCCAGACGGCGCTGAATATTTCATAGTCTCCTTGCGTGCTCATAACTCCTCCGCATATTCCCGCAAATACTCTTTCAGTAATTCCCTGTCGCAGTAAATCGCCCGTTTCTTCACATACATCCCGTCCCAGGAACAAGAAAGCACTTCTAAATCCTTCAGCTCATAATCTCCGTAAATCTCCACTATACCACAAATGCGGCTCCCTTCCGGCAGACCTTCCCGAACTTTCTGAATCATGACTTCATCCGTGCACGGAATGCCGCTCGCAATAACTTGATTCGCAACATGCGCTCTGCTGCCGTCCGGCAGGGTATAATCGACAACCAGATTATGAACCTCCAATTCGATTCCATGCGCTTGGTATAATTCTCTCACTTTCTGCAAATTCATCTCTTGATTTTCCTCCTTTCTGCTTACTCCTCCACCCTTCGTTTACTCCTCCATTTTCATATATACAGGTGCAAAGTGGCGGAATAAGCTACAAAGCCTTGATTTTAGCTGCTTTGTTTACTCCGCCACTGGCGGAATAAACGACCCTCTTACTCCTTTACTCCGCCACATTGGAGGAATAAATACAAACCCCTGATTTTACTGTATTTTTTACCTTACTCCGCCACTTCGTCACTGGGTATAAGAGACTGTTGCACAAAAGCTGGTTCTTCTACCGTCTCCGTTTCTGGTTCGGGTTCGGAATTTAGTCTGCAATAAAATCGTTTTTCTTTTGCGAATCCTTCACTTCGGTATCGAATGCGCCCTTCCTTTTTTAGCTCGCCTTTTGCCCGTTCTAATGTTCGCCCGCTTACACCCATTGCTTTCATCGCGTCATCCAGCTCCGCCGTTTCGACTTCTCCATCTTTCAAGTAATCCAGTATAAATTCTTTCGCATCGTCCCTCTGCGGAGCCTGCCTGGTCACTTCGGCTGCTGCCATTACAAAATCCCGGTCTTTTTTCGTGGTATAACCTTCAAACTCTACCTTTCCGGAGTCCAGCCGGAATAATACCGTCTGCCCCAGAGGACCATAATTATTCTTTTCATGAGACAAATATCGAAGTCCCGTATTATCTGCTTCTCCTGCGATTAAAACGCTCCGGGCAATGTCCCAGATGTCTGCGCTATCTGCAATGCGTTTTCTCCCCCATAGACCGCTCTGCTTATTGGTATGTACCACAATCAGGAAAGTAACCCCGTACTTCTCTCCCAACCCAATTAATGGATTCAGGCAGGAGCGCATTGCGTTTCGCTGTCCCATCTGAACCTCTGGCGGGATAAAGCTTTGCAGCGGATCAAAAACTACCAGCGCTGGCCTATGCTCGGCAATCAGCTGTTCCAGCAGCGCCGAATCGAATTTCAATTCCGCGAAGCGCTCATCTGATAAGCTCATGGAGAGGACATTTTCCAGCTTTGCCCCACTTCTCCGCAGCTTCCCCCGAAGGGTATATTCAGCCGAATCCTCAGAAGAAAAGAAGAGCACCTTCTTCGGCTCCTGTTGCTCATCAAATGGCATATCGCCATTCATGAAGCATTTCTCCCCGCTGCTGACTGCTGCCGATATGGCGCACCAGGTGGTTGTTTTCCCGCTTCCGCCGTCTCCGGCCAGTATCGTTATCTGCGCCTTTGGCATGTATTCCGGAACCAGCCATTCCGCCTCTTTTTCCTCTATGTCTTTCATCGGCGTCAGGGTAACGCTTATCACCTCCGGCCCCTTCGATGGCGTGATAACTCCTTTCTTTGAGGTTACATGGCGGCGTCTTTCTTCAAGCTCGCCAATAAGCTCAACAGCTCTCTGTCGCTCTTCTGGTGTAAGTCTTCCATCCTCTCCAGTGTTCTGTTCGTCCTGCATCCCTGTTTCACCTCCTCTATTTGGACTTTATACAGCTGCTGCCAGTGACGCCCATACCATACGGACGCCCGACGCAGCTCCTCGTTCTCTCTCTGTTCATATTCCCTCACCACTGCTATGTAATAATCATAAGCTTTCGCGCATCCGGCAGCAGTTAAATGCTGCAAGGCTTCATTCAGAAATACCTTGTCATGCAGCCCATAGCCGTAGACCTTCAGGAAAAACTCTCTTGTCAACCTCATGTCTGGCCTGATACTCGCAAGAAGCTGTTCCTTGCTGGCGAGTTGCCGCTCGCCCTGGTCATTTCTTCGCTTCCCGTCCTTCTGCACCTGATTATTCATCCTTCCAGAATACCGCTCTGTTCATCACACCAGCGGTCTATCTTATGCCGGTCATACAGGGACCTCCGGCCGATCTTAATCTCAAATCCCTGCTCCTTGGCGAGATAGATTGCATTTGTGCGGCCTATGCCCAGATATAAACATAACTCGCCGATGTCTAAAAGCCTCTTTTCATCTAACCGCGGCTCCTGCGCTGTTGCTGTTCGTTCTCTCATACTCTTGATTCCTTTCCAGTTGCGATATCGCAACTCGTACTCTTCTTTTGGTTCCCTGCCATTGACGGCACCCCAGACTTTTACTCACATTTGAGCAAAACATAGATCTTCCTTCCGCTCGCCCGGATGAGCGGCGGGATTCTTCCCCAGAATGTTTGATGATGGTTACCCTTCCACCTCTTCTGCCAGAAAATATTCCAGCGGAACGCCAAAGTAATCTGCAATTTTCTTGGGCTTGTCGACTTTAGGCTTGCTACGTCCGATCTTCCAGTCTGTAAATGTTGATTTTGTAATTCCAGTACTTGCTGCCACTCTATAATCGGTTGTCCCTCTCTCATCTCTAAGAGTCACATATCTCTGATACATCTTTTTCTCCTTTCCGCACTTTTCTATTGATTTTAGTTCGGAAATCAGTTATAATGTATTTGTCGAACACATTATTTTATTGTCATTTGTTTTGAATTCCGAACTCCTTGATTATATTACACCGGATTTCAAAACTTGTCAATATGTTTTTGTACGGATTTCAAAACTTTTTTTAGAGGTGATTTGTATGTACGAAATTTATTGTAAGTTGAGAGATGAGAAAAATTGTAAGGATTCCGATGTTGCCAAGGCTACTGGAATTACAAAATCAACCTTCTCCGATTGGAAAGTCGGGCGAAGCGCTCCCAAAAATGATAAGCTTCAAAAAATCGCCGACTATTTCGGCGTACCCATTGATTATCTCATGACTGGCAAGGAATCCCCTGAATCGAAAGAACCCGCCTTGACATCCAAGGACGAACGGGACATTGCCCGAAAGCTCATGGATACGCTGGATCAGTTGGATTCTCGCGACGGTCTAATGTTTGACGGAGAAGTTCTGGATGATGAAACCCGAGAGCTGCTGCGCGCCAGCCTGGAAAATAGTCTACGCATCGGAAAGATAACCGCGAAAAAGAAATATACGCCCAAGAGATACCGGACGTCAGAAGATTAAGAGGGGGAATTCTATTGGATATAAAAAAACTGGTAGCTTGTCTCATACGAACCTATAAGACTAAAAACCCTTTTGATATTGCTCGGTCAAAAAATATATGGATTGCTTTTGAAGATTTGGGAACCATAAACGGATACTACAAGAAAGCGTACCGGCAGAAGCAAATTCATATAAACTACAATCTTTCGGCCAGCCAGCAGAAATTTGTATGCGCTCATGAACTCGGTCATGCTCTGCTGCATCCAAGCGCTAACACTCCGTTTCTTCGTGGAAGTACATCCCTCCTTGTAAGTAAACTGGAACTGGAAGCAAATACTTTTGCAATAGAGCTCTTGCTTTCAGATGATTGCTTGCTGGAATACCAAGGTTTCACCATAGATCAGATCGGCCGTGCACTCGGCTACAACCAGAAATTAATTGAACTAAAGATGAAACACCTTAACGCGCCTTAACGCTCATCCCCCCCTACTGCCCGGGACTCGATTCAGATCCGGCAGCAGGGGTTTATTTGCATAGAGCTCTCCATCATGCGCGCGAATGTTAGGTTTTGTTGGGTTTTCGGAATCAAACCAAGGCATAAAAACACCACCGGCCATAATTGACTGGTGGTTATAATTTTTATTATGCTAATCCGGATAATTGCTTGGCAGGCGTACAGTTCTCCTGCATCTCTCGGGTCTCCCCTGTCAGTACCAGCGGCGTGTGGATTGTACGAAATCTTCCACCTCAAACAATTATCCGGGGTAAAGCCTCTGTTATTCCATGTACAGTATAACAGCTCTCATTCAAATTGTAAAGTCTCTTCTTCTCGCAGCGTCATTCAAAAAACTCTGGCAGCAGGACAACCATTCTGTTGACCTCACCAAAATCATATAAAAACCACTTGAGTGCACTTCCATCCGCCAAACCAGATTCCATATCATTCCAGGGCGATCCGCATATAACGCGCACGGATTTCAAGTTTTTTCAAGCTCTCGGATTCTTCGACTCGCTCAAAAAGGCAATGTCCCCTCATCACTGCCTCGCCTTACCCCCTGCGGACGCATCCCCATACGCGCGCAAACTTCAGGTTTTCTCAGGTTCTGGCGCAGTATTTTCTGGGATTCTGTACACCAATTTTACACCAATTTTTATACCCCAATACAACCATTGATAAAACAAACGAGGTCCTCGGTGCTTGATTTTGGCTGCGTTCTACACCACGTTGAATTGCGATGAATCTGTTTTCCCCTAACCCCTTATTAATTATTTATACTCCCCTCATCGAAACAGCGTCTGGCTCCCCCGGACGCTGTTTCACTTATGTTTCGCGGTTCATTCTCATCCCTTACCGCAGAATTAATACAATTGCAGCTGCTATGATTACCACAAACGGAATGCACATAATGACTGCTGCGAGTACCATGGAGGATGTGTCATCCTCGTCTTCTTCCAATTCCAGATTCCAGTCTCTCTCGTTCGCTACTATTTCCTGCTTTTCTTCTTTCATCATTCATCTCCATTCTCAGACAATACCGGATATATTCAAGATTGTATCCGATATGTGAGTCTGCTATTTCAATCTGCAGAAATCCCCCGGGCTATCTGTCCTCCGAAGGGTCGTTCCGCACAGCGTCTTACATGTTAGAATATGAACGGTTTTTGACCGGAATATTCCGAGTGTGCCCTATTTTTAAAGGCCTTGTGTAAATCCATATTTTATGAAACAACCACTGCAGTCCCACTTTGCCGCTTCATTCAAAAAAAGGCGTTCCTCAAGCCATTTTATGACCGTTGGAACACCTTTTTCCTTTGGAACACCTTTTTCCATTGGCAGCTGCACCCGAATATCAGGGGGAACTACTGCCCTATTTACCTATTATCATATTGCAATGTTTCTACTCTTCTTCCGCCTCAGCCGGATTGTAGGTCCGGATTACTTCCTTCAGCGAATTGATATCTCTTGCGTCGGCCGCAAAAGTCGCGGTTCCATTGACTCTGACAGCATAGAAGTTATCATTATACGGCAGGAACTCGATCGTTACTTCCCGGTACTTCCCGGTATTCTTATGAAATACCATTGTCAGGAACGGGTTCAGTCCCTCGTCGCTCCAATCTTCCGGAAGCTCTGTCTCAATTGTAAATCCAATCAGTTGCTGATAAAAAGTACGGAATGCGGTCTCATCCGTTGCCTCAATACCCTGGAAGTAGAATACCTCTTCTTCCTCCTCTTCTCCGTCTTCGTCCGTTACCGTTATATGTTCAATAACAGCCTCGTACTTCTCGCCCTCCAGTTCAATCTCAATCGAATCACATGCGGTGATATAGAGCAGAGCAGGAAGGATGTTCACCTGGGCAAATGCATCAACCTCCAGCAGAGTCTCTACATTGCTCTGGGACATCGTATATACGGCGTTGGAGTCATTCTGCCTTACATAGCAGTAACCAGACTCGTTCACATCTCCGAAATACAGAGTGTAAACCTCCGGGTCAACCTCGACCTCTTCCGCAGCGTCTTCGGTCTCCTCTTCCGATTCTTCGGTCTCCTCCGTCTCCGGAATATACGTCATAGTCAGAACGGCCGAAGGCTCTTCAAGACCATATACGCTTAAATCTTGCGCATTGTAGTTGACACATTCGCTAAAGCTGAACGAAGTATAATTCTCAAGCAGTGTTGTGATATTGGTCGAATCTCCGCTTACCGGCACCTTATACGGCTGGAAAATAGTCCACGGATACATACCGTTCTCGGAATAATCGTACTCATTCTCCGTATCATACAGGATTTCAAAATTACCATATTCCTCCGACTCTATCTTCAATGCCAGTATCTGATCCGTCGTGAAGGATGGTGTCTCCTCCTGCTGTGTCAAATCGCTCAATTCAATGTTGAACGAATTATATACGCTCTTTGCAACAACATAGACAGCCGGATCTCCTTCTGCCATCGCATAATAGCCTTCATCCGTTACCAGCTTATCGCCAAGCTTCAGTCCGAAACTCGTTCCGTCATTCAGCCCTATCTGCACTGTAAGCGCCGGATTATCCAATCCGTACTCCGCGATATCCTCCGGGGCGTCGGTTACCTGCTGCGTCGCGGTCAGATTCGCAACCGCTTTCACCATTGTATTTGCCTTCGCTTTATAGACCGGGAAGTCCGGGTCTGCCTCGTCGGTCCAGTTCTCTCCGTCATACAAGAGGGTCATCGCAAGCGTTCCGTTATCAAAGGTCAGACTGCTTACCTGATCCGTCTCATATGCGGAAAGCTCCACGCTGGTGTCCTCGGTCTCGGTATCCGTATCGGAAGTATCATCCGAGTCATCTTTGTTAACGAGCAGAAAATAAGCGGCACCCATGGTAACGACCAGAAGCAAAAGCAAAACGATCGTTATGGTATTCTTTTTCTTGCTCTTTTTTGCCATTACTTCTTCCTCCTTTTAACCGTAACAACGATGCCTACAACAATAATAATGGCAGGTATAATTACAATATAAATTGCGGTCCACATATTCGTCTGGGAAGCGGTCAGCGTAACGCTGTCTACCGCAAGGCTGACAGACGGAATGTAGATTGCGTTCTCCTGTTCTGTAATCGCATTGATGGTATTCACGAACAGATCCGCGTTGGCAAGCGTATCGCTTCCGGCAATACTGTCTGCAATCATAGTGTAAGCTGCAAATACGGCAACCTTCGTCTCCACGCCATTATATTCTTCCGTAATATAGTAACCCAGCGAGAACGGTCCCTCAATATCCCCGTCTTCCTTCTCAAGGGTCTCCATCTCATCCATGGAACCAACCTTGGAGTATGCCTTATCGGAAGTCGTTAACAGTTCCGTAACCTCAACGGTTGTTCTTCCGCCATCCAGGACCTCAAGACCGGATGCATAGGTCGCAAGCACATATTTCTGATTGCGGAACGAACTGGTAATATCATGGCTTACTACATCGGGAACTACCATCATAGGATACTGTCCCATATAATTGCTCGAGCTTCCCTCTACGACCAGGCCATCTACGACACCAACGCTGTAAGCCTCCAACAATTTGCAGAAATTCGGAAGCTCAGCAGTACCATAACCGGCAAAAATAATTGCATTGCCGCCTGCAGCCAGATATTCCTTAATCATGGTAATTTCGTCTTCCATGAAGTCTTCCGCCGGACCGTTAATTAAAAGGATGTCACAGTCTTCCGGAATCTCGCTCTCGGTCAGGGTATTGAGTGAGCTCAGTGTAATATTCTCTTTCTCAAGGATCGCAGCCACCGAGGTTCCAATCGCGGTCTCTCCATGTCCGGTTACCTCATACATAACCGGCAGGTCCTCGTTCGTTACATACTGAATCGCACTGGTAATCTGTCCCTCTACATCCGTTCCGGTAATCTGATTCTGATAAGTGGTGTAGTCAAATTCCGTAATCAGCATATCGTAGTAATCGACATATTTCGCACGTCCGGTCTCATCATTTACAACAAGGATACTGTTCTGGGTCACGGTCTCATCCGTATACTGGGAGGCGAACTTCGGATACTGAACCGGGTCCTTATACTCCACCTTAATGTGATCGCTTAAGCCCTCATACTTCTCAACCAGTCCAGTAAACGCAACAACCTCTCCGCCCGGCTGTACCAGGTAGTAGATTGTGATGTCATCCTTTAGCTCCTTCATGAATTCCTTTGTTGTATCGGTAATCGTGAACTGAGACTGACTGGTAACGTCAATCTTCAGATCCAGCTTGCCTACAATCAGGTTCACTAACAGCAGCACCACAATAACGATTGCGGAAAGTGCAGTCGCATAAGCGCCGCCCTTGAACTTTCTGCTACCAAAGGAAGCCTTCACCTTCCTGCCGACCTCTTTTTTCGGCTTCTTGCCATCCTCCGCGGATTCCTTCTTCTCCGCATCGGCATTCTCTGTCTCGTTCACAGCGGCATCCTTGTTCTCGGCATCCTCCAGAATGCTCTTTGATACCTCATCAGCCGTCTGTCTGATTTTATTCTCCTCTGCGTCGGTCTGGACAGCAGACTTTTTATCCATCTCTTTCACGGTGTTGTCTCCTTTCCTGTATTATTCTTTAACTCCATCTTCTCTTCTTGATTGCCTGAATCGTTAAAAATACAAACAGTACGCAAAGACTCAGATAATAAATAACGCTCGAAAGATCCAGAATTCCGGTTGTAAACTGGTCGAATCGGCTAACAACGGAAAACCATCCGAAGAAATTCGTAACCGAACTATCGTAGAAGCTGGGATTCACAAAGTAAAGCACGGCAAGCACAACTTCTCCAACCAGACCGATTCCAACCGATACCACTGCGTTGCGCATCATTGCATAGAGTACAATCGCAAGCACCAGAACCAGAATTGCGAAAATAACCCAGGCCGACTTGTTGTCGGTCGGCATAATACCTACAATACCGTCCATCAGGCAGGTAATTAATATTACAACGAATGTAACAATCGCCGCAAATACCTGACTCTCCGTTACTGCCGAGATAAACAGGCCGATCGCCATATAAGCACAGCCCAACAGATAGAAGCCAAGAACCGACGTATACGCATAGACCAGATTCACGGTACCGTACTCTGTGAGCACCAGCGGATAGATGCATACGACTACCATGGCCAGCGCAAGTACAGTAATTACCACAAAATACTTACCCAGAATAATCTGCGTAATAGAAAGCGGGGAGGTAAAGAGCAGCTGATCCGTCTTCTGACGATTCTCTTCCGCCATCAGACGCATGGTCAGCATCGGCACCAGAAGAATGAATACCATTACAACACCCGACAGCGCGTACGCAATATCCGAATACCCGCTCACCATGTTATACACAACATGATAAATACCTGATACAACAAGAAAGAAGCCTAAAAACAGATATCCGATAATAGAGGTAAAATAGGATCTCATTTCCTTTTTATAAATCGCTAACATATTAGTTCTCCTCCTTTGCCGTCTTCTTCTTGCTGCGTCTCTTCTTCGGCTCTTCCTTCGTTACCTCAAGGAAGATATCCTCAAGACTCATCGTGGTACTCTGCATATCAAAGATCGGGCACTTTGCATCGCTTAACGCATAGAAAATACCTTCTCTGATGTCACTCTCGCTATCGCTGTATACCGTCACCTTCACGGTTCCGGCTTCCTTCGCTTCCTCGTACTCTCTCTGAATTACACCGGGAACTGCAGCGATTGCAGCATCTACGTCTGCCTTTGCCCCCTTGACAACCAAATGCAGACCGTCTTTCTTGTTCAGATGCTTGGAAATCATATCCGGAGCATCCTGAAGCACAAGCTTGCCCTTATTAATAATCAATACGCTGTCACATACCGCGCTTACCTCGGACAGAATATGGGAGCTTAAAATAACCGTATGTTCCTTCGCAAGATCCTTGATTAGATCACGAATCTCAATAATCTGCATCGGGTCGAGACCAACGGTAGGCTCATCGAGGATGATGACCTCCGGGTATCCAAGGATAGCCTGCGCAAGACCGACACGCTGTTTATAACCTTTGGACAGATGCTTAATCAGACGCTCGGATACATCTTCCACCTTCGTCTTCTTCATCGCATCCTTAATCATGTAATCTTTTCTCTTGCGGTCAACCTTCTTGATGTCCGCAACAAAATTTAAGTACTCCCGAACTGTCATATCCGGGTATACCGGCGGAAGTTCCGGCAGATAGCCGATACTCTTCTTTGCCTCCTCGGGCTCATCGTAAATGTCGTGACCGTTAATAATAACGGTACCCTCCGTTGCAGAGATGTAGCCGGTAATCATATTCATCGTTGTCGATTTACCCGCACCGTTCGGTCCGAGGAAACCAAGGATCTGCCCCCGCTCCACAGTAAAGCTCAAGTGGTCCACTGCAACATGATCGCCGTACTTTTTGACCAAATTCTTGACTTCTATCAAAACTCTTCTCCTCCTTTTAGGTTTCTCTATTCTTCCACTCACTCGGTAGAAAGAATGACTCCCTGCGGCTGTCACCGCACCTACCATTTATCATACCGCAAGAAATTGAAAAATCTGTGAACTTCGGACCAAAACTTTCCGATTCACAGATTTTTCAAGCTTTTTATAACAGCCTACCCGATTACATCCTTCATGGTATACAGACCGGGGGCCTTTCCTGCCAGGAATTTGGCTGCGGATACTGCTCCCTTTCCGAAGATAGCCTTGGAATAAGCCGTATGCTTAATCTCGATCACCTCGTCGGTCCCCGCAAAGATCACCTCATGTTCCCCGACAATCGTACCGCCGCGCACCGCACTGATGCCAATCTCCGTCTTTTCTCTCTTCCTTCTCTCCGCGGAACGGTCATAGGTATAAGAATACACATTCTCAAGAGCCTCATTGACTGCATCTGCCAGTGCAAGCGCAGTTCCGGACGGAGCATCTACCTTCTGATTATGATGCTTCTCTACAATCTCAATATCAAAATCCGCAGCAGCCAGCACCTTGGCCGCCTCCTGCACCAGCTTCATAATCGTGTTCACTCCAAGCGACATATTCGCAGAGCGCAGAATTGCACACTCCTTTGCCGCTTCCTTCACTTTATCCAGCTCCTCGGCGCTGTAACCGGTCGTACAAAGCACTGCCGCAAGCTTCTTCTCCTTAGCTGCCTTCAGAATTCCATCCAGCGCCTTCGGCGAAGAAAAATCAATCACAACATCCGCCGGAACATCACATTCCTCAATCGAAGCAAACACCGGATACGCCGAAGCACCCGCATACGCCGGATCCACTCCGGCTACAATCACCGCATCCGCGTCGTCCTTCACAAGCCCGGTAATCACCTGACCCATCTTGCCGCCGCAGCCGCACATAATAATCCTCGTCATGCAATCAGCCCCAGCTTTCTAAGCTCCGCCGCAAGCACCTCCGCATGTGCGTCTTCCATCTCCGTAAGCGGCTTTCTAAGCGGTCCAACTCCATATCCCATCAGATTCAGAGCCTTCTTAACCGGAATCGGGTTCACCTCACAGAACAGAGCATTAATCAGAGGCAGATACTTCAGCTGCAGCTCCAGACTTCCCTTCGTATCGCCTGCCAGATACTTTGCAACAATATCATGCGTCTCACGCGGCACCACATTCGACAATACCGAAATAACGCCCTTGCCGCCGAGCGACAGCAGCGGAACAATCTGATCATCATTGCCGGAATACAGATCCAGCCTGCCCTCACAGCAAAGCATCGTCTGCGCAACCTGGCTGATATTGCCGGTCGCATCCTTCATCGCCACGATATTATCCACCGTCTTTGCCAGATACGCCGCAGTCTCCGGCAAAATATTGCACCCCGTTCTGCCCGGAATATTATACAAAATAACTGGAAGGTCAATCGCCTTCGCAATATCCGTAAAATGCGCAATCAACCCTTTCTGAGTCGCCTTATTATAATAAGGGCTCACCAATAGCACCGCATCCGCCCCGGCCTTCTGGGCCTCCTTTGACAAATAAATCGCGGTCTCCGTACAGTTCGAACCCGTACCGGCAACCACCGGAACTCTCTTATTCACCCTGTCTACCGTATACGCGATACACTCAATATGCTCCTCATGCGTCAGCGTCGAAGCCTCACCCGTCGTACCGCACACAACAATACTATCCGTTCCCTCCGCGATCTGTCTGTCAATCATCTCACCCAGACGCGCATAATTCACACTGCCATCCTCATTAAACGGTGTAATAATCGCAACACCTGCTCCAGTAAAAATAGACATACCGAAAACCTCCATCCATATGCAAAATAAAATCCAACTGGTATCCTGCCGGAAATCCGGTTCCTCCCTCGCCGCATCCTGCCATGCTATCTGCTGCGAAATCCGAACACAAAAAAACCGGCTGGAGCCGGCATACAGAAGAACGAACCCTCAAGCCTCGGCGCCCCCGCGCCTCCCGCCTCAGGATCCACATATTCTTAAGTAGCGCTCCATCAAACCTGATGACAGTTGCATGGTTCTTCACCATACCCCCAGCAGTCAACGTTCCGAACCCGTCATCCGCTTCGGCATCTCATCCTTTCCCTCCGCGATCCCCTATGTCCGGACATATCCCGCAAAGCTACTCATAATCAATGCACCTCTACCAATATGAAGTCATCATAGCACACACCACCCCGAAAGTCAATCCCCAAAAGTGCAAAAAAAACGCAAAAAGAAATGCAAAAAGAAACGCAAAAAAAGCCGCGCCCTGCGCAGCTAATCCGCTTATCCAACCATCCATTTTCCCTGATTCTCCCCTCGCCCCATACCGGTCCTTTCCTTCCGTACAGCAATCAAAAGCGTTTTAAGGGGGCAGGCTCACCAAGCTGAGTCGGGGGGGAATCGCGGCTCTATTTAATGAGTCTTCCCCCCAAGGGCTTTGGTCCTTTGGCCCACAAAGGACACCCCTATAAATACTCCATCTTACTCACTGAAACCTCATAAGCCACCCTTTTCTCCACCGCATCCTCACTCAGTTTCTTCTGATATTCTCTGCTCTGAATTCTTCCCCACACCTGAATATGTCCGCCGATCTCAAAACTGTCCGCAAACCTCGCATTTCTTCCCCAACAGATGCAGGGAATATAATCCGACTTTCCATAAGGGCGGTTTACCGCAAGCAAAATATCGGCGATTTCCCTGCCGAGCGGGGTCTTCCGATACACAGGATGCTTGCACACATAGCCATCCAGGAAAATATAATTCGGCCGGATTCCCTCTTCCTCCGGATCACATTCTCTGAACTCCCTTGCGAATACGGACAGCACCAGACGGTTTCGATTCTCCTCATGCCGGTTATACGAGCGGAACTGTCCAATAATCTCCACGAATTTACCGGTCATGTTATTGTGTACGTCAATCAGCCGCTCCGACACCATGACCGGAATGACATCAAAGGTTTCACTCAATCGGTTCACGGACACATTTACCATATAGAATCCTTCTCCGAACACGTCATGGCTGAACGTAAAATCGCTGACTACCTCACCTGCAACACTTACTTGATTGTTATCAAATACTTTATCTGTCATTTTGTATGACTCCCTTCCTTCTTCATCTTAGAGTTATGAATGCTCTCTCAACTATACTATGCGGATACCTGCCCTTTTAGAAGTAAATCTTTCCCAGATTTTTAAAAAATATTCTACACATCCGTTTTTTTGCAATTTTAACAGCCCCCTCCTGCCTCTTCTCCCTGACCATATGTAAAATCTGACAAAATTGCCCCAAACCCGCAAGATCGCGCGGTCAGACCCTTGTAAATTTTTAGAAATATGATACAATAGTAAAGTTGTATCGGGCGATTCGCCCTTATAGATACCGACGGCTGACAGACCGCCGGCTTAAAGAAAGGCATGGTCATATATATATGAAAATCAAGAGAGAAGATATCCGCAACATCGCAATCATTGCCCATGTTGACCACGGTAAGACAACACTGGTTGATGAACTGCTCAAGCAGAGCGGCGTATTTCGTCAGAATCAGGCCGTACAGGAGCGCGTCATGGACTCCAACGATATTGAGCGTGAGCGCGGCATCACTATTTTATCCAAGAATACCGCCGTATATTACAACGGCGTCAAGATCAATATAATCGACACCCCCGGCCACGCAGACTTCGGCGGCGAGGTTGAGCGTGTATTAAAGATGGTAAACGGCGTTATCCTCGTCGTCGATGCATTTGAAGGTCCGATGCCCCAGACAAAGTTCGTGCTGAAGAAGGCCCTGGATCTGAACCTTCCCGTTATTGTCTGCATCAACAAAATCGACCGTCCCGAGGCGCGTCCTGCCGAGGTAATCGACGAGGTTCTGGAACTGTTCATCGACCTGGACGCTTCTGAGGATCAGCTGGACTGCCCGTTCGTATACGCGTCCGCAAAGACCGGCGTTGCAATCCTTGAGCTCGGCGACACTCCGGAGAACATGAAGCCTCTGTTCGAGACCATCATCGACTACATCCCCGCTCCTGAGGGCGATCCGGAAGCCGACACCCAGGTTCTCATCAGCACCATCGACTACAACGAATACGTCGGCCGTATCGGAATCGGCAAGGTAGACAACGGAACCATCAAGGTGAACCAGGATGTTGTCATCGTCAACGCCCATGACGAATCCAAATACAACCGTGTAAAGGTCAGCAAGCTCTACGAATTCGACGGTTTAAAGAAGGTAGAGGTAACCGAAGCGACCGTCGGCTCCATCGTCGCAATCTCCGGAATCAGCGACATCCATATCGGCGACACGCTCTGCTCTCCCGAGAACCCGCAGGCCATTCCGTTCCAGAAGATCTCGGAGCCCACAATCGCCATGCAGTTTATCGTAAATGACAGCCCGCTCGCCGGTCAGGAAGGCAAATACGTGACCTCCCGCCACCTGCGCGACAGACTGTTCCGCGAGCTCAACACCGACGTCAGCCTCCGCGTAGAGGAGACCGACACCACCGAAGCCTTCAAGGTATCCGGCCGCGGCGAGCTTCATCTTTCTGTCCTGATTGAGAACATGCGCCGTGAGGGCTACGAATTTGCAGTCAGCAAGGCCGAGGTTCTCTACCATACCGACGAGAACGGCAAAAAAACCGAACCAATGGAACGCGCAATCGTAGACGTACCCGAAGAATTCTCCGGAACCGTTATTGAAAAATTAAGCACCCGAAAAGGCGAGCTTCTTAACATGTCCCACGCCGGAAGCGGCTACACCCGTCTCGAATTCATGATTCCCGCAAGAGGTCTCATAGGCTACCGCGGCGAATTCCTGACCGACACAAAGGGCAACGGAATCCTGAACACCTCCTTCGAGGGCTACGGCCCGTACAAGGGAGACATCCAGTACCGCAAGCAGGGCAGCCTGATCGCATTCGAAAGCGGCGAAGCCATCACCTATGGCCTGTTCAACGCTCAGGAGCGCGGAACCTTATTCATCGGCCCCGGTGAAAAAGTATACTCCGGCATGGTCATCGGCCAGAACGGCAAGCCCGAGGACGTAGAAGTCAACGTCTGCAAGCGCAAACAGCTGACCAACACCCGTTCCTCGAACGCCGATGAAGCCCTCCGCCTGACCCCTCCCCGCATCTTGAGCCTGGAGCAGGCCCTGGAATTCATCGACACGGACGAGCTTTTGGAAGTCACCCCCAAGAGCCTTCGAATCCGCAAAAAGATCCTCGATCCGCTCATGAGAAAGCGTTCCAATCGAAAGTAACAGACAGCTTGGCGCTGTGAAAACGCTGATTTATGAGTAACCGAGTGATACAGCGCCAAGCTGTGCTGCGCGGCCTGAACAAAACAGCCCCGCCAGCGATACCGTTTTCAGACTCGCCCTCTCGCAAGAGCCAGGCGTAGTCTGGAAATGGTATCGCTGGCGGGGCGTCCGTCACTCACTGCACGCACACACCTGTCCAGCCACATTCTGATTAATTCTTTAATTCCGCCAACTTTCTGTCCGGATATTCTCTAATCTCCTCCGGATGATTAACCTGATACAGCGCACAAATCTCTCTGAAATAAGAACGAATTACATCCTTGGTAATTACCTTGCTGTTCTCTTTATCTCTCGATACGCGCATTGCATTCTTCTCATAATTGGAAAGAGTGCGCAATGCCCTCGGGCCGTACCACTCGAATGCATCGTATACTGCATCGACGATCTCTTTCTCGTTCTTGTTCAGGCTGTCATCGTTCAGTTCCAGAACGCTGACACCACGGTTTCTCATGTTGTCGTACAGCTTTAAGTACGGCATATTGTTATATGTAATCTGATAGTCCTCGTCAAACAGTTCTCTGTTATGCAGAGCAAGGAAGAATGCCTGCGAATAGTAGAGCATAGACTGTACGCGTCCGGGAGAAATCTCCGCGTTCGCCTTGTTGACAATATACTGGGCAACCACACAAATCTTGGACTCCATAATCTTGGAAAGTGTAGCTTTTTTACTCTTCTTAAATGCAACTCCGGTCAGATTATCTTTGTTCGCTAAAAGAATCTCATAATAATAGTTCGGATCATCCATCAGAGCTCTAAGTTTATCTGAATATGCATTCGTCGGGATATCTCCCTCAATGTACCTGATAATAGTGGTCTCTCCCCAGCCCAACAGCTTCGCAAGCGGCTTTTTTCCGATTCTGTAATCGGACAAAATACTCTTTATCTCGTCCACAGTGATGATTGAATTGTCCTTCTTCTGATACTTTGTCTCGCCCATACCCATTTCCTTTCCTATCGCACAGATTTTTGTTCCAGTCCGCAGTACACCTGCGTCAAAATCATATCCAATATATATACTATAACTAATTTTTTGACAGGGGTCAACAAAATTTTTGCATTTTTTTGATTTTGTAGGACAAAGAGTTTCACTTTGTGGAATCTCTGTGCCGAGCCCGATCGCCTAATCAGCATCCTCTCTTACACTCGCTCGTGCGTATCCTGTACCCGTACCAATAATCGGTTATCGTACTTTTTCGAACCTTCGTATGACATCTTATTCTGACTGTCATAGTTCGAGATTCTTATATTTACATAATAACACTTTTTTTTTAATAAGTACAGACCTATTTCAGATTATTTTTTTCTCTTTCCTTATTTCGTCCAAATTAATATTTACGGAATTCATTGATGTCCGTTACAATAATTTTTAAGCCTCTGATAATACGATCAAACATTCCCATGCGATAAAAATTGACCAGAACCATGCCGATTGGAATCCCGAAGATGAGTCCCAATACTCCTTTGATTCGATATCCGATGAACATGAAGATCAGAGTCTCTAACGGACTGATTCCAATACTGTCTCCTACCATCTTGGGCTGGAGAACCTGCTTGATAACCTGACAGAGGAAATAGATAATACCAAGGCCAAGCGCCCTCATGTAATTCCCCATGATCACGTCAATTACAATCCAGGGCCACAGAATCGCCCCGGTTCCAAATACCGGAAGGAAATCCAGGAACGCAATTCCAAGCGCAAGCAGGAAAGAATAGTTCACGCGCAGGATTTCGAATCCAACGAATATGATCGCGGTCAGAATCAGCATAATCTTAAACTGTGCTTTGAAGTATCCGCCCACCGCAGATTTGAAATTGTCTGCAATCAGGCGATAGCCCGCAAGTACTCCTGCCGGAAGCGCGTTCTTAATCCACTCTTCAATCACGTCCCGCTGCGCAGTAAAAAAGTACGCTGACAGGATAGTAAATATCACCGTGAACAATCCTTCCGCGATTCCTTTTACATAACCGCCCGCTACGCTGATGGACGGCATCTCCACATTGTGCAGGAAGTCTACAATGTATTCGCCAAGGCTGGTATTCACCGTTCCGAACAGATTCTGAATGCTTTTTGGGAGCATCTTATAGATTCCATTCAGTCTGGCACTCAGTGTATTCACGATTGCCTCCGCCTGCAGCACCAGTTCATCCAAATCCTGAATCAGGCTGAAAATCTCTCTCCCAAGCAGCCAGAACACCAGATACAGAACCCCGATTACCGCTGCAATTACGGTGACGATAATGATGGCAGAACCGTGTTTTCTTACTATTTTAATTCGTTTTTCCATAAAGCGGACAAGAGGATTCGCAATCATCGAAATAATTCCGCCGATGACAAGGGGCAGGAAAAATATGAGCGCTTTCGGGACCAGGACGATCAGCAGAACGACTCCGATGAGCGTAAGCAGCAGGTTAACAATGATCTTCAGATAAATTTTGGAATCTTTCATATTCTACACCTGACCTTTCCTTTCGCCCGCGCCGGTTAGGATTGCTTGACAATTCCCCGGGTCAGCAGGGTGATAAAAAATATCGTTCCCGACAAAATCACAATCGTAGGTCCCGCCGCCGTATTTAAAAAGTAGGATATCACCAGGCCGAGCACCCCGGAAAATACGGCTATCAGCACAGAAAACAGGTGGTACTCCCGCATATTGGACGCAATGTTGCGCGCCGAGGCCGCCGGCAGAATCAACAGCGCGTTGATAATCAGAATCCCGATCCATCGAATCGAAAGCATAACAATAATCGCGATCAGCACGGAGAATACCGTCTCCAACCGTCTGACCGGAATTCCCTTGCTCTTTGCCAGGCTTACGTTCACACTCATCGCCAGCAGCTTGTTAAAAGCGACTGCCCAGAACAGTATCGTAATAATCAGAATCACTAAGAGGGATACAATCTCGCTCGGACGGATGCTTAAAATATCGCCGACCAGTATCTGGGAGTATTTTGAAAAATTGCCTCCCCGAGATAATATCACAAGTCCGATCGCCGTGCTGACCGAGGAGAACACGGAGATTACCGTGTCGTTCGACAGCGTGTTCCGGCTTCTGATATAATTCAGCAACAGCGCGAACAAAATTCCGAACACCACCATGGATATCCCGGTATCGGACACCCCAAGAATCACTCCAAGCGCCATCCCGGTAAACGCGGAATGTCCCAGCGCATCCGAGAAAAACGCCAGCTTGTTATTCACAATCATCGTCCCGAGAATTCCGAACAATGGCGTAATAATCAGAATCGCAGCAAGCGCATTCTTCATAAAATCATATTTTAAAAATTCGGATATCCACTGCATGTTCCCTTTCCTTTCCTCTTAACACCTTAGGAGCTCTTCCCGTGCTTACCAGGCGTGTCTTCCGCTTCCAAATGCTTTCGCGAATTCCTCGCTCTCCAGCACTTCCCGCGGCTTTCCCGCTTTAATTACGGTCTTATCGAGCAGAACGACCTCATCCGCGTACCGCTCTACGAATTCCAGGTCATGCGACACCAGAATGATTGCCAGATCGTAATGTTTCTTCAGTTCATCAATCTTCTTGTAGAACAGCTCCATTCCGTTCTTGTCAATTCCGGATACCGGCTCGTCAAGCAACAATAGATTCGGCGCCGGCGTGCAGGCAATGGATAATAAAACCCTCTGAAGCTCACCGCCGGACAGATCGCAGACCTGCCTGTCAATCAAATCCTGCGCCTGGAACATCTCAAGCTGCCTTATAATCTTCTCCTTCAGCTTTTTAGGCCGGAACAGGCAGACCGGAATGTTGCTGATGTAGCCGGCGAACAAATCATACACGCTGACCGGCGTATTCTTTTCCACATTCAAATGCTGCGGCACATATCCAATCCGCAGACTCTCCGCTTTTTGATTCCGCAAATCCGTGAACTCAATCGTTCCCTCGTGCGGAATCTCGCCGAGAATCGCTTTGATTAACGTAGATTTGCCCGCTCCGTTGCGGCCGATGATTACGGTTACCTTCCCGCAGTGAATATGCATGTTCACATGCTCCACCATAACCGTATCCCCGTCCCGCACCGTAATGTCTTTCATCTTAATACAATGCAGTCCGCATGCACCATGCCCGGAGATCTTCCCGGTACTTCGCACGTTCTGCCGGGTATCCTCTTGGATTCCTCTTTCCTTAATATCCGGCATCCGTCAACGCCTCCTTTATTACGGCAATATTCTGCCGCATTCCATCTATATACGCGCTCAGGGAAGCACCGGAGGTTCCGGAAGTCAGCGGATTCAGTTCATAGATATGCCCCTCCACCTCCTCTGCAAGCCGCTCTCCTGCCGGATTATTCACATCGTTCTCTTCCCAGATCATGTATCCTCCGTGATATCGCATCTCCTCAATCATCTCCGCCAGCTCACCGGCACTGATTGTTGTATCCTCATCCAGGGAAGCCGTGTGGAGGATCTCCATTCCAAGCGTGTCGGCCAGATACACGAACGCATCATGGAACAGCACCACCGGAACTCCCTCTGCGCGCTCCCTCAGCTGCGCAAGCTCCGCCCCTACTAGCCAAACCTCGTCTCCATAGTGCTTCGCGTTCTCACGATACCGCTCCTCATTCGCCGGATCCGCCTCGCACAGAGCTTCGGTCACATTGGAAAGCTGCATTAAATATCGCTCCGGATCGGTCCAGACATGCGCGTTCCCCTCTTCCGAGTGAGAATGCTCCATCTCCGGATTCTCCCCGTTCCCGGAAACGCCGCTTTGGGCGCCGTCCTCTCCTCCCGCCTGGGCATGGTCATGCTCTTCATGGTCATGGCTATGCTCTGAGGCCGTATCCGTGAAGGAAATCCCTTCCGAAGCCTCCGCCATCGTCAGATCGGCGCGGAGCCCCGCCGCCTGCTCTATGAACGCTTCCATTCCTCCTCCGTTCAGGATGAACAGATCCGCCTCGGAAAGCAGTCTCATATCCTCCGTTGTGAGCTGGTAATCATGAATACATCCCGCATGGCTCTCCGTCAGATTCCGCACCGTAACTCCCGGCACTCCATCCGCCAGATTACAGGTCAGCAGATATACCGGATAGAACGAGGTAACCACCAGGAATTCTTCCGACACATCTCCGGAAGTATCACTCTTCCCCGCATCTTTGCCGACAACGCCATTCCCGGCAAGTCCGACAGCTCCCGCGCTCACCGCACCAACGATCAGAAAGATACAGCACAAATACACTAATTTCTTTTTCATTATTTCATACGTCCTAACAAATATGCCGCCGCAAATCCAGCTGCAAATGTCACAATACCGGCAACAATCACGCCTGCCCCAAGTGTTCCCACACCAATTCCCATCAGAACCGCGAACGGGGAGGATACAACAAGTCCCAGAATCGCGTAATAGGTCTGGCACTCAAACTTGCGCAGCAAAATCTCAATAATCTTTGCAATTACAATAATTCCTACAATAACACCGATTCCAAACGGCAGCAAAATCCCGACTCCGTGCAGCAGCCCCGTCATATCCAGACCGACCAGCGCGTGTACAAAATCATTAATCTCCGACAGAATCGGATTATAATATCCCAGAACCATAAGCATCATCGAACCGCTCACGCCCGGAATGACCATCGTAGCGGAAGCCAGAACTCCGATGAGAAACAGGCGGATTACTTCTCCAACCGATACGGTCAGCACCGTATCCGTGCCGCTCTTTAAGAACTGCATTCCGATAATCAATCCGAAAAATACCAGGAACAGCAGAATATTCACAGGGGTTACCTTCTTCCCCTTAACCTTGGATAAAATCGCCGGAAGGCCGCCGAATATCAGTCCAATGAACAGCATTGCAGTCGGAAACGGGAACTTGTCGAACAAAAGCTCAATCACCGACGCAAGTCCAAGAATTGCAAGCACCATTCCGATTCCGTAGGGCAACAGGGTCAGCAGACTCTTCTTAAAGCTCTTCACGCTCTTGAACATTCCGGTAATGGAACCGATAATCACATCATAGATTCCCATGGATACCGCCATCGTTCCGCCGCTTACACCGGGGATGATATTCGCGATACCAATAATAATTCCTTTTAAAATATCTTTGATATACTTCATATTCTTTCTCTTTCCTTTCTCATTCTTCCGCCGAGACTCTTCCAACTCCAACCATTCCACATTCAGGCCGCCCCGTTTCCCCGCGACACGGATGCGCGGCAGAAAGGCCGGTGAATCTCTTACCGTCTCTCCGGCGCTGTACAGCGATAGTAATCGCTGCTTTTCGCCTATTATAGCATAGTTACCCTGCAAATGCAATTCCGATTCCTGCAATAACTTAACCACTTAATCTTGAACAAACCCGAATTATGTGCTAAAGTATTAGATAACGTTAGGCAATACATTTTGAATACAAGTCAAGGAGTTTGGTTATGGGTAAAAAAAGAAGTGTACCGATTAAAAAGTCCCGTTCCTTTTGGGACTGGCTTTCATTGATTCTATTGATGCTGCCGTTGGCGGTGATTCCGCTGATTATGTATGAGCATATTTACGAGCCCGGATATGAAGGCTATGCGTGGTTCTTAGAGTGGGTTCAGCATGCGGATTTCTTCTTATATTATAAGCATGTGGTCTTTATCGGCGTTGCTGCGGTTATGCTCCTCTTCCTTCTGATAAGAGCTGCCCTTGATCGCAGGAAGCTTGCCTGGGCGCCTGCTTTCATTCCGCTTGCAATTTATGAGCTGCTGTGCGTGCTCTCGACCGTATTTTCCGAGTACCGCTCCTTTGGACTGAGCGGAGCGTACGAGCATTTTGAGTCTTTGTTCGTGCTGTTAGGATATGCGGTTGTTGTATACTACGCATACCTGTTCGTGAAGACCGAATCGGATCTGAACGTGGTGCTTGCGGTCTTTTCGATCGGAATCTTTGTCATTACGCTGCTTGGCGCGTTCCAGGCATTCGGAAAGGATCTGTTCGCGACGGATTTCGGAAAGAAGCTCTTTCTTCCGGAATCGGAGTGGATCTATCTGGACGATTACCAGATTACGTTCGAGGATGGTCGAACCTACATGACGCTGTATAATCCGAACTATGTCGGAGTCTATACTTCCCTCGTTATTCCGGTGGCCTTCCTTTTGATGCTGTATGCGAAGCCTGTTATCTTGCGATTCCTGAACGCAGCCAACGTGGTACTTGCGCTGCTGTGCCTGTATGGCTCCTCTTCGAAGGCCGGTCTGCTCGGTCTGGGCGCAATCATTATTCTTCTCGTTATTTTCCTGAGAAGGCGGATTGTTGTTACACTGTTAATTATCGCAGTGACAGTCGGCGGCGTCTATGTCTTAAAGGACAGCCCATGGATGGAGATGCTGATAAGCTCCATGGAACTGGTAGAGTCCAATTATAATATCACCGACATCCAGACAGCGGACGATGAGATCGCCATCACGTATAGGGGGAATACCCTTCACGTCCAGGTTACGATCCAGGATGGTGTATTTCAGAGCTTCACGCTGACGGACGATTCCGGTGCGGAGGTCGCACATACAATTTCCGAGGATGGACAGACCTATTCCATTAAGGACGAGCGCTTCCCCAAATTCCGTCTCAATCCGCTGGATTACAATGATTCGGTCGTCTTCCGTGTAGTAATCGACTGGCGCAGCTGGTATTTCACGAACCAGGAAGGAGACGGCACTTACTATTATATCACTCCTTACGGCAGACCCGATAAGATTGTAAATGCGGAGGAGGATGACTATTTCGGACAGTATGAATCCTTCGCTTCCCGCCGCGGCTACCTATGGTCCCGCACCATTCCGCTTCTGAAAGACTATATTTTCCTTGGAAGCGGCGCTGACAGCTTCGCTCAGGTCTTCCCGCAGCAGGATTACCTCGGCAAGTTCAACGTGAATCTGCACGAGAGCGTTACCACTAAGCCACACAGTATGTACCTGCAGATTGGCGTTCAGACCGGTCTGATCTCGCTGGCGGCGTTCCTGCTGTTCTATCTGATGTATGCATTCCAGAGTATTCGGCTGTATATCCGCGGCCGATTCGACAGCTTTGCGGCACAGGCCGGCGTCGGCATCTTTATCGGAACGGTTGGCTACATGCTCTGCGGAATCTCCAACGATTCCATGCTCGTCGTATCGCCGGTATTCTGGACCCTGCTCGGTCTCGGCTTCGCCGCAAATGCGATGGTGAAGAAGCAGAACGCCGAGAAAAAGGCAGAGAAGGTGAGGCTGGCAGCACTTCAGGCTGAAGAGGAAAAGGAATCCGCATCGAATGCGGCCGTTCCCGAGGACAATTCCCAATCATCCAGCAAAAAGAAAACCCGTTCCAAACGATAATTTTAAAAGCAGGGCCGCATCGCAGAAAGTGATGCGGCCCTGCTATATTACTTCGATTTATATTCAAAAATTATACTGCTTCTTTTTTGAGGCAAACAAATCTCAATGGTATCCGTGCCATCTCTGGATGATTTTTCATCCAGATTTGTGAAGGTATAGAGCTTATCTTTTAACAATCCCTTTAACTTGATTTTTACCTGTTCAAACGGTGATTTGCTTCGGCGAAATGCCATCACAATACCGCTCTGTGTTTCCCTATCATGGTACTGCCATATGGTCCAGGCGGTTTCATCAAAGCTGACAGAGCCGTGATTATAGAAGTCCATAGACATATATTTGCGGATCCTTCTGTATTCATCGGTTATCTTTTTCGCCCATACAAAATCCGTTTCGTTCATATCCTGGAATATGGCATTGTAAAATGCACCGCCCCAGCTGGAAGAATACGAGCTCCTGATTGCATACGTATCGCACTTGGTTTTGCTTGTGCACCCGCTATAGGGAAGGTAACAGGAAATCCGACAAATTCCGCTTTCCAATCCCCGGTCCAGCCAATTGCAGCTATATACCCGTTATCCTGTGCCGTAACATCAAAAAAAGGCATCATTCCATCTCTTGACGTCCGCCGGCTTATATCCCGTCTTAGGCGCTGCAGGCACTTCAAGGGGCAAAAAAGCATCACAGTCACAGATATCGGATAGAATACTGCTGTTTTTATATAAAAATTCTGCCGCCATTTCTGATGCTGTCTTTTCATTATGTTTTGAAGCAAACAGATACTCGGCCCCTTCATTGATTGCCTGCACCTGCACGATATTGGGGTTCTGCTCGTAAAGCTTATTGAGCATATTCGTATATTTCTTAGAACTTAATCCCGTTACGATAATACCATCATCATTTGCATATTTTGGGAGTGCCTGTTCGTAATTAGCAAGTCCATTCTCATTCGAATTCAGTACATTAATATCATACTTAAGCTTATAATCCTTTAATCGGGCATAGACAGAATTATTCCCCATAATCATCTTATCGGTGTTAATCTGAAATCCGCTGCTGTAACAAGCGAAGACTGTGTAGCAGCTTCCGACCTGTTTTGATCATCCTAAGACCTTATATTGCAAAAGGCAACCGAATCTCTCGACTGCCTTTACAACTGTCCTACCAAATGCTACAAAATCTCTTCCAGCCGCTCTACCGCAGCTCTCTTTTGCTCCTCACCGACGTGAATATAAGTATTATAGGTGACCGACACACTTCCATGCCCCAGAATCTTGCTGACATCTGCAATCTCAATTCCCGCCCGAAGCGCCTTTGTCGCAAACGTATGTCTGAGGATATGCAGACCATGATGCACATACTCGTCTCCCATCCCCTTCTCCAGTATATGATCAAATGCGCGGTACAGGAATTCCTGCGTAACCATCCCTCTGTTTTTATTACAGAGCAGATAATCCGTCTCTCTTAACTCTCCTCCCCGGTACTCCCGCATTCGAATCAGCGCCCGGATCGCCATGCTGTTGAGCGGAACCGTCCGCCTGCTGCTTATGGACTTGGGCTCGGATGTCGTTACCAAAACCTTCGGCGCCCCCTCATTTCTTTCCCGATTCTGTATGATTGTCATTGTCTTGTTGACATGCAGCACCTGTTCCTCCATATCAATATCCTGCCAGGTCAGCGCAAGCATCTCCCCCATTCGGATGCCGGTATTCAGCATCAGCAGAAAGGCAGGTGCAAAACGCGTCGTCATATCATCTGTTATCGGTCCCAGAGCGGCTTCCTTCAGTACGTCAATCTCTTTCTGTGATAATATATCAATCTGCCTTGCCTTGACTCCCATTTCCTTCTTTCCCGGAATTCTGACTCCCGCAACCGGATTCTTATACACCACATCGTCCTCCAGGGCATGCTTGAAACACATATTCAGCAGTACTTTCATTTTACTGATGGTTGAGTAGGAACGCACCTGGCTCTTCTCGTTAATCAGCCGCTGAATATCATTCTTTGTGATATCGGCCAGCTTTTTATATCCAAGCTCCCTGCGGATATGATTTTCAAATACGACCCGATAGGTATCGTAGGAAACCGCCTTTACCGTCTCCTTTTTATACACCTCCAGAAACTGCTCCATATACTCATTCAAGGTAACTCCCGGAGCTCCGATTTTTCTCGTCTCTAACTGAACTCTGAGGGTCTTCAGAATTTTTTTTGCCTCCTGTTCGGAATGGGCATATCGGGTTACTACATTTCGTTTTCCGTCGGCTCGAAATCCTTTTGTGATGCGGACCATCCATCTTCCATCTTTCCGCAGCGTAATACTGCCGTCGCCGTTGTAACGTTTTTCTTTCATTTGTGTCTTGTCCTTTCTGTAACATATTGTATGTTTCCCCCAATGCTCCTGCTCCGTCTTTCCTTCCGGTGTCCCTCCTCTTTCTGAAAATTATAAGAAATCATCCCTCCGCGCTTTGTCTTTTTGGCGTGGGCTGACTCTTAAACGACACATAAATTTTCCTTTTTTCATTCTCCTCACTCTGTCTTCTTATCTTTTATGTAAAAGAGAATTTAACTATTTTTATTATTTTATTATATAGATTTTAATTCTATATTGTAGTTCATCTCACCTGTTTTTAGAATATCTTTACACAAAAATCGCATTTTTTTAAGATGCATTTTAAAATGAGAAGGAAAATTCGGACTGCATCTGGCGGTTATTTTTCAAGTCAATTATAGTCGAATGTTATTTTTATTAAATTATTATAGTTTTAATTTTATCTGTATTACTTGTTCTTCCTTATCAATGTCGTTTTTTCAATAATGATAGTATTTATCTTTATTACTCAATTTTTATCGTGTTAATTTATCTGTTTAATTTTTATATTATATTTCTTTTAATTCGTTATTCTATATTTATCCATATGTTTTACTTCCTTTTGTGTATTTTCTGTGTCAATTATTCTTATCTTCTCCCTCTTCCTCCTGTGTTTATCTGCATTCCTCATTTTTCCATATAGATGAAGAATTTCTTTAAGAAGCTTTCTTTCGTCATGGCTCTTGCGTTAGTTCTTACATCTCTTGCACCTGCTGGCGCAGCAAAGGCAGCAAAGGCAATGAAGATGAATGACAGCAACGTAATCCTGTATCTGACGG
>JAGAPO010000028.1 GCA_017623215.1 Lachnospiraceae bacterium
AATGTATTACGATACATTGGCGAACAGGAGCCGAATCGTCCGAATCCTTTCCGGGAGCGCCGAATCCTTGTCATTCACTCCGGCGGTGACAGCAAACGGGTTCCGCAATACTCCGCATTAGGAAAATTATTTTCTCCGGTGCCGAGAGAACTGCCGGATGGACGGGCTTCTACCTTATTTGATGAGTTTATGATTGCAATGTCCGGTATGCCGTCCCGTATCCGGGAGGGCATGCTGGTATTATCTGGAGATGTTCTGCTGCTGTTCAATCCGCTGCAGATTGATTCTGTCTTTCATGGCGCAGCAGCCATTTCAATCAAAGAGCCGGTGTCTACCGGCAAGAACCACGGCGTCTTTCTGGGAGATGGCGATGGATATGTCAGGAATTTCCTTCACAAGCAAACCGAAGAACGATTACGTGAAATTGGAGCCGTCAATGAGCAGGGCGCGGTTGATCTGGATACCGGCGCAATCCTGATGGACGCCGAACTGCTTTCCGCGCTGTACGGATTGATTGTTACGGACGGCAGATTGGATGAGTCCAAATTTTGCGCCTTTGTAAATGAAGATGCTCGAGTAAGCTTTTACGGAGATATGTTATACCCGCTGGCAGCGGACTCCACCTTAGAACAATACTATCAGGAAAAACCGGAAGGCTCGTATACGGAAGACTTGAAAGAGTGCCGGACCAGATTGTGGGAGGTACTGCGTCGGTTCCGATTGAAATTGTTCGGACTTTCTCCGGCACAGTTTATTCATTTTGGAACAACGAGAGAGCTGCGTCAGTTGGTTGCGAAGGACATCACAGATTATGAATTCCTGGACTGGAAGGGGCAGGTCCTTTCCACAAAGACGAAGAACACCGCATTTGCGTCGTATCAGTCCTACATTGGACAGCGTGCGGTCATCGGAGAAAATACATATGTGGAAGAAAGCTATGTATTGGACGAAGCAAAGATTGGGGCAGGCAGCGTATTGTCTCATGTAAAGCTGCGCGGTATAACGGTCCCGGAAAATATTGTCCTGCATGGCCTGCCGCTGCCCGGAGGCAGACAGGTTGTGCGTATTTATGGGGTGTTGGATAATCCCAAGGGAACCTTAGCGGAGAATGCCGCGTATCTGAATACAACTTTGCCGCAGTTCATGAAGAACTGCTGTCTGCAGGAGTCGGATCTGTGGGAGGCGGGCAAGCCGCAGGACATCTGGAATGCAAAGCTGTTCCCGGTCTGCGACTCACAGGAGGAAGCGCTTGCCTGGGCATTGACTATTTATGAGCTGGTGAGCGGGCAGGCTGATGGAAAAGGCAATGGACTGCCCTGCGGACAATCCGAACGCTGCAGAGAATGGCTTTCCTGTGAGAGAATGAGCCTGTGCGGGAGCTTTAACGCGGCTGATATGCAGGCTGTGTTGGAGTGGCAGAATTCACTGGGGTGTCGGATTGTATGCAGAAAATTTATTGATGAATTGGAAGCAGGGACCTATTATAAGACAGCTTTAGAGGTCTTCGGAATTAGAGGAATTACGGAAGAGAATTATAAGACGCTGATGGAGGATGCGGCTCAGTCTGCATTCTCTACGAGAATCCGCATTTACTATGCAGTGTCCCGCTACATGAAATCAGCTAAGATAACCTTCGGAAAAGAGTCCTATGATTATCCGGAAGGGTTGTGTTTCCGGACAATTCGGGAGGCGATTTATGCGGAAGGAGTTAAGAATCTGCCTAAGCTGTCCGACTGCCGGATCGCGAAGGAACGGGTTGATGTCCAGCTGCCAGTGCGGGTAAATTGGGGCGGCGGCTGGACGGATACACCGCCGCATTGCAATGAAAAGGGCGGCGTCGTCTTAAATGCGGCGCTTAGCCTGAACGGAATTCTGCCGATTCAGGTAACGGTAAAACGCCTGCCGGAGTATGAGATAGAATTCGAGAGCCAGGATATCGGAGTACACGGTATCTTTCATTCGGTTGAGGAGATCCAGGATTGCCACAATCCCTACGATTCGTTCGCATTGCATAAAGCAGCGCTGATCGCCTGCGGGATTATTCCGCCGAATCAGAAAGCAGATTTGAAGGAGATATTGAAAGCACTCGGAGGCGGAATCTATTTGTCCACTCAGGTGATTGGAATTCCGAAGGGATCCGGCCTGGGAACGAGTTCGATTTTAGCGGCAGCCTGCGTGAAGGGGCTTTATGAATTCCTGGGCCAGGAGAAGCCGAACAGTGAGATTTACGGAATCGTTCTGAACATGGAGCAGATCATGAGTACCGGAGGCGGTTGGCAGGATCAGGTCGGCGGCTTAAGCGGCGGCGTGAAGTTTATCACAACAAGACCTGGTATGGAGCAGAAGATCGAGGTGACGGAGGTCGCAGTGCCGGAAGAAGCAATGGCGGAGCTTCAGGAACGATTTGTTCTAATCTATACCGGACAGCGCAGGCTGGCAAGAAATCTGCTGCGCGATGTAATTGGCGGATATATTGGCGCAAGGCCGGAGTCTCTTCGGGCATTGTCAGAAATGCAGTCGGTGGCTGCATTAATGCGATTTGCGTTGGAGCGCGGTGATATCGATCGATTTGCGTCCCTTCTGAATAAACACTGGGAATTGTCAAAGCAGCTGGACGGCGGTTCTACAAATACCTGTATCGACCAGATCTTTGTTGCGTGTGAGGATTTGATTGATGGACAGTTCATCTGCGGCGCGGGCGGCGGTGGATTCCTGATGGTGATTCTGAAAAAGGGGGTCAGCAAAGAGAAGCTGAAAGAACGACTGGCGGAAATCTTCCAGAATAGCGGAGTTGGAGTTTGGGATAGTGCCTTTGTGTGAGCGGATAGCTTACTTTGTTGGAAATAAGACGGTCCGGAGCTCGTTTTAAGAGACCGGATAGAGAGAAGAACTGCAGTGTTACCGTGTGAAAACGGGAGCTGCAGTTCTTTTCGTTTCAAGTATGATTTCTCCATTTTTCGTATTTACACAAACGATTTTTTGTAGTAGAATATAAATACATATATGCAATTATCCCGAAAAACACAGTCCGTTTTATTAAATCAGACAAAGACGCCAGGTTTCGATGGCAGGATTAGCATGCATACTTCGAGACAAGAAGATATATTTAGAAGAGGAGATACTTTTTATGGAAGAGAAGTTCACAGAACTCGCCAATATCTTTGGCCTGTCCGGTACAATCAAAGACATTTCTGTCATCAGCAACGGGAACATCAATACAACCTACGACGTCCTTATGGATGAAGACGGAACCGAGCGCCGCTTTGTATTTCAGAAACTGAATATTTTCGTATTCAAGAATCCCAAGCGTATTATGAATAACATTGAGCAGATTACATCGCACATTGCGGCGAAGCTGGAAGCGGAGGGCAAAAGCCGGGATTGTGTTATGCACTTCGCACATACGGTAGACGGCAAGAACTACTATATGGAAGAGCAGGGCTTTTGGAGGATCTCAGAATACGTTCCCAATACGGTAACCTACAATGCCTGTGACGATTTGAATAAGCTGAGATCGGCCGGTCAGGCCTTCGGCAATTTTCAGACCATGCTGTCTGATTTTGATGCCACCAAGCTGTATGAGACGATTCCGAACTTTCACAACACCAGAAGCCGAATCGCAGTCTTTCTGCGTCATGTGAACGAGGACCCCTGCGGCCGTGTAGACGAGGTACAGGAGGAGATTGCGAAGATTAAGTCGTTTAAGAACCTTGCAGTGCGTCTGAATGAACTGATCGATTCCCAGGAGCTGCCGCTGCGTGTTACCCATAATGATACTAAGATTAACAATGTTCTGTTTGATAAGGATACCGGAGAAGCGAAGACGGTCATTGATCTGGATACCGTTATGCCCGGTCTGGTAGCGCACGATTTCGGCGATGCCATTCGGTTCGCAGCGAATACCGCTGCTGAGGATGAGCCGGACTTATCGAAGGTAAGCCTGGATATGAATCGGTTCCGCGCATTTGCCGAGGGATTTATTCCGGAGGTTGCTTCCGCTTTAACGCCGATTGAGATCAAGACCCTGGCTCTTGGCGCATTTTGTATGACGGCAGAGCTTGCAGTCCGTTTCCTTGATGATTACATTACCGGGGACCAGTATTTCAAGACACTTTACAGAGGACATAACCTAATTCGTACGCGCTGTCAGCTGAAACTGGCAGAAGATATGTACGAACATCTTGGGGAGATGAATAAGATTGTCTCGGAGATTTCGAAGGTACCATTTTAGAAGAGATTCCTGTATACCAGTAATTTTTTCGACAAGAATCAACAATTTCTTCTATAGAAGAAACTATTGCTGTTTTTGAACTTTTGTGCTATTATAAAAGAAAAAATTACCGAGGTGATTCTTATGCTCACACGAGAACGCTATATGAGGCAGATCCGTGATTTTATGGATAAACCAGTAATAAAAGTTCTGACCGGAATGCGCCGAAGCGGGAAAAGTGCACTGTTGGAGCTGACCAGAGAGGAATTGTTAGCCAGGGGGACTGCTGCGGCCAATATCATTCATATCAACTTTGAATCCTTACGCTATGAGAAGCTGAAAGAATATCATGCTCTGTATGAAGAGATTTCCTCCCGGGCAGATAAGGCGGATGGAAAGGTCTATATTCTTCTTGACGAGATACAGGAGGTAAGCGGCTGGGAACAGGTGGTCAATTCCCTGCGTGTGGATTTTGAGTGTGATATCTATATTACCGGATCGAATGCGAGATTGCTGTCCGGTGAATTAGCGACGCTGCTTGCCGGACGTTATGTGGAGATTCAGGTCTATCCGCTTGATTTTAACGAGTATCTTGAATTCGCTGCCGCGAATCCGGATGAGGCGGGCCTAAGCGAACGAGAGCACTTCGCGAATTATCTGCGCTTCGGCGGACTGCCCGGAATTCATCAGATGAAGTGGGAAGAAAGCCGTATCATGCAGTATTTGACTGATATTTATAATTCCGTCCTTTTGAAAGATGTAATCGCCAGAAATCGAATCCGCGATACGGCGCTGCTTGAGAGCATCATACCGTACCTGATGGACAATGTGGGAAATACTTTTTCTGCTAAGACGATATCCGACTTCCTGAAAAGTCAGGGGCGCAAGCTCAGCACGGAGACCGTATATAATTATTTGAAAGCGCTGGAGGGTGCATTCCTGATTCATAAGGCGTCCCGATTTGATATCAAGGGAAAGCGGCTTTTGGAGACCCAGGAGAAATATTATCTGTCCGATCTTGGAATGCGTCACGCTGTCATGGGCTACCGCGATAACGATATTGCCGGACTCCTTGAGAATGTGGTATATCTGGAACTTCTTAGAAGAGGTTACTCTGTAAATATCGGCAAGCAGGATGTGGCAGAGGTGGATTTCGTTGCGAATCGTGGGGATGAGAGAATTTATATCCAGGTCTGCTACGTGTTGACGGAGGAGAATACCGTTCGGGAATTCGCACCTTTAGAAGCGATTGCAGACAACTACGAGAAAATAGTGGTATCTACCGATTCGCTCATCAGCTTCAACCGCGGCGGAATTCGCCAGAAGAATGTGATCGATTTCCTTATGGGAAAGTAGAGATGACTGACGATATTTGTGAAGCCGCAGAGAAACGAAAAGAATAGTAAGGAAAAGAGAAGGGAACAAAAACCGAGAATAACAGTCGCAGTAAAGTGGCTGTTATTCTCGGTTTTTTAGTTAAACTTGCTGTGGAACGGCCTTGTTCTCAGCCGCACTTTCCGGCAGAGCGGATTCCGTTTTTGCCTTTCCGAGCCTCTTGACCAGCATCAGAACCAATTTCAGAGTCTCTTCATCCATTTCGAATAATTCCTCATCAATTTCACGAATCAAAGCCGGATATTCGAGATCCGCCGAAAAGAAATCCTGCGGTGTTATGTTAAAATACTCGCACATACTGAAAAAGGATTTCATGGACGGGAGAGCTTTGCGGTTCTCGATTTTATTAATATAACTTTCGCTCTGGAGAAGACCGAGACTGAGATCACGTGCGGTCAGACCGCGTTCCATTCGAATCTGTGCAACACGCTCGCTGCAGAATTTTACGTAGTCAAATGGTTTCATAGAATTCATTTCCTTTCTTTTGTGATAGTATTGGGCAGAGGATAGAAAAACATCTGCTATATGGAATTATATGGCATTATACTGAAAACAACGAGGAATAAAAATATCTGTTTTAAAAATTAAAAGGAAAAATATTCTATTTCCTTAAAACTTCCTCATTGCATTTTAATCTGCATGGCGTTATAGTACAGATTAAAAACAGACAGGACAGTGAGGAAAGATGAAGGTATGGTACATTCCGCGTCTTCGGGACATGCGAAAAAAAAGGGTGGCGGCATATTGCCGCGTAAGCAGCCGGAAAGAAGAGCAGGAGGAGAGTCTGGAGGCTCAGATGGCGTATTACAGCCGGCTGATTCAAAACAATGATGATTGGGAATTCGTTGCAATTTATTCGGACGAAAAAAGTGCGACAACCGCTGATAAGCGGGATGGCTTTCAGCAAATGATCCAGGATGCGCTGGAGGGAAAGCTGGATCTGATTCTCATAAAAAGTATTTCCCGATTCTCCAGAAATATCGTGGATTGTCAGAACTACGCCAGAATCCTGGAAGGATATGGGGTAGAGTTGCGCTTTGAAAAGGAACATTTAAGCACCAGCGATCCGGATGCAAAAATGATGTTCGGCCTGCTCGGTTCCGTAGCCCAGAGTGAAAGCCAGACTAACAGCGAACGAACCAAATGGAGCATCCATCAGCGCATGGCGAGAGGAGAGTACATCATAGGAAGCAATCGGATTCTGGGCTATGACTGTGTGGATGGCAAATTGGTCCCGAGCACAGAGGCCTGGATGATACGAATGATATTTGAACTGTTTTTGCAGGGAAAATCTTACCGGCAAATATCCGATGAATTATATAAGGCCGGCGGCCATTGCCTGCGCAGCGAAAAACCGCTGCAGCATGCCAATATCCGCCACATCCTGCAAAATGAAACCTACGTGGGTGACAAGCATCTGCAAAAGCAGGCTCCCGTTAACTTTATTACTAAACGTCCCGAAAATACAGCGGAATATCAGAGTATTTATCGAACCGATGATCACGAAGGAATTATCGATCGGCACACATGGAATCAGGCGCAGCTTCTTCTGAAACGGCAGGAAGAAGAAAGACAGCTTGGAGTCCGTACCGCTGCAGCCAGGCATCATTTCCTATACGGAAAAGTATTCTGTCTGGAATGCGGTGCGCCATTCACCCGAAGAACCCTGCGTTCCTCCAGTCGGAATCCAAAGAGCGCATACAAAGCATGGAGCTGCAGGGAACGTCTGAAAGGTGGGAAGGGAAACGGCTGCAAAAATATGGTACTTCGGGAAAAAATCCTGCTTGAAAAAATTTGTGCTGAACTTGGCTGGGAGTGGAGCGGAGAAGGCGCGTTTGATGGTGAGAAATTTCGGAAAAGTGTGGAAAAGGTTGAAGTAAGGAACGATGAAATTAAAATAACGAAACGTCGGGAAGAGGATGAGGAGAAGCAGAGGATGGAAAGCTGAGAGGAAACGTTGATAGGAAAGGGAAAAGAGAAAGGGAGAAAAGAGAAAGGGAGAAAAGAGAAGGGCAGAAAAGAGAAAGTTAGAAAACAGAGAAAGAAGAACAGGGGGAACAAATTAGAGAAAAGAAAGTAGAGAAAATAAAGTAGAGAAAATAAAGACGAGATTAGCTTTGAAGGAAGCACTCGGGTTGAGATTCTTGGAAATATTTCGGAGATATCAATCTGGGTGCTTTTTTTGTTTGGAGAGAATAAGAAGGACGCAGCAGTTGGGAGAAAAATTATGTGAAAGATTATATGAAAGATTAGAAAGAGAAGAGGTTGGTAATTAATAAGTCTATTTTGCGGTTATCTGTGAGAAAGATTGGGAAGGTGCTATTTATGAAGGATAGGGAGTAATGAGAAATGGAAAACAAGGAGAGAAATAAGAAGATGGGTAAGAATTCAAATCGAATACACCGGGGATTTCACATGGAACGGTGGTACCTGGTGAATCTGGTGTTGATTCTCTACGACATACTGGCGGTTAATTTTTCCTATTTTTTTGGCCTTTGGATCCGGGTTGACTGTCGATACTCGGCGATTCCGGAGAAATATCTAAATGCGTTCTTAGCCTTCGCACCCATCTATACGGTTCTCAGCATTCTTGTATTCTGGATTCTTCGCTTATATAAGAGCATCTGGAAATTCGCAAGCTACAGCGAGTTATTCCGCGCTATTGCCGCTGCAGGAATCACGTTCGTGATTCATACCGTAGGAATTACCGTGCTGTATCAGCGGATGCCGATCTCGTACTATCTGTTCGGAGCGATTGTCCAGTTTGCTTTGGTATTGGGCGTTCGGTTTGCGTACCGATTTGTTCTGCTGTTGAGAGGAAAGAGGGCGCAGAATGAGGAGAGCGAACCGGGCAGCCGCGTGATGCTGATAGGAGCCGGAGCCGCCGGTCAGATGATCCTGCGGGATATCAAGAAGTCGGAGATGACGAATGACCGGGTCTGCTGCATCATCGACGATGACCCGAATAAATGGAAGCGTTACATTGACAACGTACCGATTGTCGGCGGTCGGGATGATATTCTTTATAATGTAAAAAAATACCATATTGACAAAATCTTCGTCGCCATTCCCCGTGCAACGACCGAGGAGAAGCGCGACATCTTAAATATCTGTAAGGAAACCGGCTGTGAGTTAAAGAACCTGCCGGGCATGTACCAGTTTGTAACCGGTGAGGTTACGGTCGGAGCGATGCAGGATGTCTCGGTCGAGGACCTGCTTGGCCGTGACCCGATTAAGGTAGAGATGGGAGAGATCTTCCGGTTCTTAAGCGGCAAGACCATCCTGGTAACGGGCGGAGGCGGTTCGATTGGAAGCGAGCTCTGCCGGCAGATTGCCGGGCATAACCCGAAGCAGCTGATTATCTTTGATGTGTATGAGAACAACGCATATGACATTGAGATGGAATTGAAAGAAAAATATCCGAAGCTGAATCTGGTGGTTCTGATTGGCTCGGTGCGTGACAGCCGGAGAATCAACAGCGTCTTTGAAACCTATAAGCCGGAGGTGGTATACCACGCGGCAGCGCACAAGCATGTGCCGCTGATGGAGACAAGCCCGTGTGAGGCGATTAAGAATAACGCGATTGGTACTTATAAGACAGCCTATGCGGCGATGATGAATGGCTGCAAGCGATTCGTCTTAATCTCAACCGACAAGGCGGTGAATCCGACGAATATCATGGGCGCAAGCAAGCGTCTGTGCGAGATGGTCATCCAGTCGTTCGACCGGAAGATCAAAGAAGGAAAAGCGGGAAAGCTCCCGATTTTGTACACGCATGAGGGCGATGAATTCAGCGGAATGGAGACCACCCGAAAGACGGCGGTGCTGTTCCCGGAAGGGAAGATTCAGACGGAGTTCGTAGCGGTGCGATTTGGAAATGTTCTGGGAAGTAACGGTTCGGTTATCCCGCTGTTCAAGAAGCAGATCAAAAAAGGCGGCCCGGTGACGGTGACCCATCCGGATATCATTCGGTACTTTATGACGATTCCGGAGGCGGTATCGCTGGTATTGCAGGCGGGAACATATGCGAAGGGCGGAGAAATCTTCGTTCTGGATATGGGAGCGCCGGTGAAGATTGATACGCTGGCAAGAAACCTGATTAAGTTATCCGGTCTGAAGCCGGATGTAGATATTCGAATTGAGTACACGGGACTGCGCCCCGGCGAGAAGCTGTATGAAGAGAAGCTGATGGCGGAAGAGGGGATGAAGAAGACACCGAATGAGATGATTCATATCGGGTGTCCGATACCCTTCGATACGGATGTGTTCCTGGAGCAGTTAGAGCGTCTGATGCGGGCTGCGTATGAGAATGAGGGAGATATCCGGAGTCTCGTAGAAGAAATGGTGCCGACCTATCATCCGGCAGGGGAGCATGGGAATGAGAAGAAGGATGCGATGTATCAGGCGTTGGCGAAGGAAGTTGCGGT
>JAGAPO010000004.1 GCA_017623215.1 Lachnospiraceae bacterium
AAGACCCCTTAAAGACGATAAGGTAGATAGGCTTCAGGTGGAAGTGCGGTAACGCACGGAGCTGAGAAGTACTAATCGGTCGAGGGCTTGACCTGAAGGTTTGAGACAAAGGATGCAGAAGGATGCATTTGTTCAATGTGATTTTTTAATGAATGTAAGGTAACGCGGTTCGGTGCGTTGCAGGATATAATCAGTTGAGAGAACTCGCTGAATCATATAGATTATGAAAAGAATTATTTCCTATCGTTCCCAAGTACAGATGTACTTGGTTTTTTTATTTTGTCTCAGAATTTATCTGTTAAAGTTCTATCTGAAGCATGAGCGCATGTCGGAAAGGCAGAATGTTTGACAAAAAGCAGAAAGCCATTTATACTGGAACTATCAGACGGCAAAGTGATACTTGATAACCGGTGGAAAAGTATCCAATAGCCGGAACTTGCGGACAATCCGCAGAAATGGAGATTGGTATGGATTTTTGTGATTATTTTCCTATTTGGGATAAATTAACAAAAGAAGAACAGGAAAAGCTGACCGCTTGTGTTAGCCGACGAAGCGTGAAAAAGGGGACAATCCTTCACGATGGATTTGGGGACTGTGTGGGGCTTCTGGTGATTCGAACCGGACAGCTGCGTGCCTATATTTTTTCACCGGAGGGGCGTGAGGTAACATTGTATCGCCTGTTTGAGCGGGATATCTGTCTGTTCTCAGCGTCCTGTATGATGCAGAACGTTCAATTTGAGATCACGATTGAGGCGGAAAAGGATTCGGAAGTCTGGGTGATTCCGCCGAATCTTTATAAGCAGTTGGTGAACGAATCCATCGCGGTATCCAATTATACGAACCAGCTGATGGCAAGTCGATTTTCGGAGATTATGTGGCTGATTGAACAGATTATGTGGAAAAGCTTTGATAAGCGCCTGGCCTCTTTTTTATTGGAAGAAAGCCTCTTGGACGGAACCAACGTTTTGCAGATTACACATGAGAAGATAGCAAATCACATGGGAACGGCGCGTGAGGTCGTTACCCGAATGCTTCGCTATTTCCAGAACGAAGGAATGGTCAGATTGACCCGCGGAGCGGTTGAGATTACGGATTCCAGGAAATTGGAGGAGCTGCGCGACGCATAAAGGCTCTGTCTAACAGAATGGAGGCTCATTGAGGCGATGAGATAAAAGAGAATAAGGGAAGCTGCTGCAATAAAATGGAGCTGCTGTAAAATATGCATGAGTGACAGGAAGTCGTACCCGTGTCCAAAAGGTACAGCATCTTGGAAATGCCGACATTTACAGCAGCTCTTTTTATGGGGTTCAGCACTGTTTCATGGGATATCGTAATATCAGGAACGGGCAAGGCCGTCTACGCTGAGTACGACGCCAGTAATATAGGATGCTTCCTCGGATGCCAGGAACACAAACGCATTTGCGATATCTTCCGGCTGACCAAGGCGACGGAGAGGAATCTGCGCAATCATCGGCTCGATCACATTTTTCGGAACCGCTTTCATCATATCGGTCTCCGTAATGCCGGGAGCAACTGCATTGACGCGGATACCCTTAGGGCCAAGCTCACGTGCCAGCGAGAGAGTGAACCCATTTACTGCGAATTTGGAAGTAGGATAAGCGATTCCGCGGGGCTGTCCGTAGAGACTTACCATGGAAGAAGTACTTAATATAACGCCGCTTCCCTGCTTCTCCATCTGTTCAGCAGCTGCCTTGGAGCCATTAAACATACCTTTTACATTCAGGTTCATTACCTTATCAAAAGTATCCTCGGTATAATCAGCAAATGACGTGCTTTCCGATACTCCAGCGTTATTCACCAGAATATCAATGCGGCCGTATTGTTCAGCAATGGTGTGAAAGGCCTTCTTCACATCATCCAGGCTGCTCAAATCAGGGGCGATTCCTTCGACCTTTGCATCGGGATTTTCGCTTTTTAACTGAGCGACTGCCTTGTCCGCCGTCTCCTGGCGGCTGGCACAAAGCACTACGAACGCCCCTTCCTTTAAAAATGCCTTTACTGTTGCCAAGCCGATACCGCGGCTTCCGCCTGTTACAATTGCAATCTTATCTTTTAATCTCATCATAGAGCACCTCCTTTAATTGTTGATATATTTTGACGTAATATCAGTTTGCAAATAACATTCTTAATATTTGAGTCTCTTCTCCGGTATGAATGCTATTATGTGCTGTCTGCCTGATACTGTAATTAGCTTTTGCAATTATAGTATATGGCATAGATAAAAATATTACTGTAACAATATCACGGTTTCTAACATAATTTGTGGTATATATCGAAGCGGTCGAACCATTCCAAATTGAAAAAGATTGAGAAAATCTAAAAAAACACTTGCATTTTTAAAATAACTGTGTTACAATATAATGCGTTAAGTCGCTGATAACCATCAGCCGCAAGACATTTTTCCTCGATAGCTCAATGGTAGAGCGCACGGCTGTTAACCGTGATGTTGTTGGTTCGAGCCCAACTCGGGGAGCTGTATTATAAAAAGAATGAGGGTTGACGCATAATTCTCTTTCTGGTATAATATCTTATAATATAAGGCGACATAGCCAAGCGGTAAGGCGTGGGTCTGCAACACCCTGATCACCAGTTCAAATCTGGTTGTCGCCTCTCTCAAAGTCCTGAATGTTTAGGACTTTTTTTTTGCGTATTGATTTATAGGTTCCTATTTTAAAAATAAACCTACATTACCTATTGACAATATAGGCAATGAATGCTATAACATAACTAACCCAATTGACAAGCAATAAAAAGATAGGAGACTATAATCATGGAAAATAACAGATTTGAACTGAATAAAAACCTTGCGCAGATGCTTAAGGGCGGCGTAATTATGGATGTTACCACACCGGAGCAGGCAAAGATCGCGGAAGCGGCAGGTGCTTGTGCTGTCATGGCTCTGGAGCGAATTCCTGCTGATATTCGTGCGGCGGGCGGAGTCTCCCGTATGAGCGATCCGAAGATGATTAAGGGAATCCAGAATGCAGTGTCCATTCCGGTTATGGCGAAATGCCGCATCGGCCACTTTGCCGAGGCACAGATTTTACAGGCGATCGAGATTGACTACATAGATGAAAGCGAGGTGCTTTCTCCGGCAGATGACAAATACCATATCGACAAAACGAAGTTTGATGTGCCGTTTGTCTGCGGAGCAAAGGACCTTGGGGAAGCGCTGCGCCGCATTAATGAAGGTGCATCCATGATTCGTACCAAGGGCGAACCTGGAACCGGAGATGTTGTACAGGCAGTGCGTCATATGCGATTGATGCAGTCGGAGATCCGCAGAATTGGTTCCCTTGCAGAGGATGAGCTGTTTGACACGGCAAAGCAGCTTCAGGTTCCTTATGAATTAGTTTTATATGTTCATGAGCATAAAAAGCTGCCGGTTGTGAATTTTGCAGCTGGCGGTGTTGCAACGCCTGCGGATGCAGCCCTGATGATGCAGCTTGGTGCAGAAGGAGTATTTGTTGGATCCGGTATCTTCAAGTCGGGCAATCCGGAAAAGAGAGCGGCGGCGATTGTTAAGGCAGTCACAAATTATAACGACGCAAAACTGCTGGCAGAGCTTTCTGAGGATCTGGGAGAGGCAATGGTCGGCATCAACGAGCAGGAAATCGAGCTGTTAATGGCAGAAAGAGGAAAATAAGGTATGAGAGTCGCAGTTCTTGCCCTCCAGGGGGCGTTTATTGAACACGAACAGAAGCTTTCTCAATTAAAAGTGCAGTTATTTGAAATCAGACAGAGACGGGATTTGGATAAGCCCTTTGATGGGCTTATCATTCCGGGGGGCGAAAGCACGGTTCAGGGAAAGCTGCTTCATGAACTCGGCTTGTTTGAGCCGTTAAAAAAGCGGATTGAGGACGGTCTTCCGGTGTATGGAACCTGCGCCGGGCTTATTTTGCTGGCCAAGAAAATCGAGAATGATGAAAGAGTTCATTTGGCTACGATGGATATCACAGCAGTGCGCAATGCCTATGGACGGCAGTTGGGAAGCTTTCATACAGAGGCGGAATTCAAAGGAATTGGCTTAATACCCATGACCTTCATTCGCGCACCTTATATGAAGGAAGTATCGGAAGAGGTTGATGTTCTTGCAAGGGTCAACGGACATATTGTAGCGGCCAGACAGAAGAATCAGCTGGTAACGGCATTTCATCCGGAGCTTAATGATGATTTATCCGTTCATCAATATTTCGTTGACATGATTCGAGAGACGAGTGGAAGGGAGTGAATGAAAATGGGTCAAAGAACATACGGACAGGAATATGGATTCCAGACAAGGGCTGTTCACACCGGCAACGATGTTGATGGGGAAAGCGGAGCAATCAAACGGCCGATTACAATGGCAAATAGCTATGAGCTGCCGTATGATCCTACGGATATGAACTGGTCAAGTGCTGCGGGTAATCTTTACACAAGGAACGGGGGTTCCAATCAAAAGTATTTACAGGAAAAGCTTGCCTCATTGGAAGGCGGGGAGGACTGCATTGTGCTGTCCAGCGGTGTAGCCGCGCTGTCCGGTTTGTTTTTTGCCCTGCTGGAAAGCGGTGATCATGTAATATTCTCCAGTATTACCTATATTGCGGTGTACCGATTGCTGAACGAGCTGTTTAATAAAAAGTTCCATGTAGAGACAACGATAGTTGATGTGTCTGATCTGGAAGCGATTAAAGCCGCTGTTCGGCCGAACACGAAGCTCATTCATATTGAGACTCCCGGAAATCCGACGCTTGCTATTTCTGATATACAGGAAATTGCGAAGATTGCTCACGAGAACGGCGCTTTGTTATCTGTTGATAACACATTTGCGTCTCCATACAATCAAAGACCGATAGAACTTGGCGCTGATTTTACAATAGAAAGTCTGACAAAGTATATCAACGGACATGGGGATGCCATGGGCGGTGCGATTATCGGTAAAAAGGAATTCCTCGATTCGATTCGTTCCCAGTCACAGATCAATCTGGGGGGAACGATCAGCCCGTTCAATGCATGGCTGATTATGAGAGGAGCGGTAACGCTTCCGCTGCGCATGAGACAGCATAATGAAAATGCACAAAAGGTTGCCGAGTGGCTGGAAAAGCAGCCCTGTGTCAGTTTTGTCTCCTATCCGGGACTGAAAAGTCACAAAGGGCATGAAATTGCGAAAAAGCAGATGTTGGCTGGCTTTGGCGGTGTTCTGTCCTTTGGATTGAAAGCGGATCACGATACACATAACAGATTTGTCAGCAAACTCAAGGTAGTTACCTCGGCAGTTTCTCTTGGACATGACGAAAGCTTAATTGTGTTTATTGGGGAAAACGATGAGCGTCAATACTTATACCCGGAAGAATTCCATCATGGGTTCTTTCGCTTCAGTGTTGGAATCGAGGATGCCGAAGATATCATCCATGATTTGGAACAAGCGCTGCAGAGTGTGAACTTATTATAGTTCCAAGAGAGCAGGGAGTGTGATTACTATGACATTACAACAATTACGGTATGCAGTGGCTATTGCCGATCATAAATCCATGAACAAAGCGGCGGCAGAGTTATTTGTGACTCAGCCAAGCCTTTCCAATACAATAAAAGACTTGGAAAATGAGATTCACACAGAGATATTTGTCCGTTCCAATCGAGGCATTGTAATTACTCCTGCAGGCGAGGAATTCTTAGGATATGCCAGGCAGATGCTGGACCATTATCGTCTGATTGAAGAGCGTTATGTGGAAAATGCAGCCAGCAAAAAGAAATTTAGTGTATCAATGCAGCACTATACATTTGCAGTCGAGGCCTTTATCCGGATGGCAAAAACCTTTGGCATGGATGAATACGAGTTCGCGGTTCATGAAACAAAAACAAGTGAAGTGATTGAAAATGTGCATCTGAATAAAAGCGAAATAGGAATCCTCTATAAGAATGAATTCAATCATAAATTTATTGATAAAATTCTTAAGGAGAATGAATTGGAATTCGTTCCTTTATTCAACTGCAGAATCTATGTATATCTGAGTAAGGGGAATCCGCTGGCAGGGAAAAAGGTCATAGATTTTGAGGATCTGCAGCAGTATCCGTGCTTATCCTTTGAACAGGGGGATAGCAATTCCTTCTATTTTGCAGAAGAGGTATTCAGTACATATGATTACAGGCAGATTATAAAAGCGAATGACAGAGCAACACTTCTCAATCTCATGGTAGGCTTGAATGGTTATACCTTATGTTCCGGGATTATCTGTTCCGAATTGAATGGAGACGAATATACGGCAATCCCTCTTAATACAGAGGAAACGATGACGATAGGCTATATCAAACACAAGAGAATGCCTCTTAGTATATTGGGTGTGAAGTATATTGAAGAACTGCAAAAATATAAAGAAAAGGTATTATAAAGCAGGACGTGTTAAAATATAGCTTGTTATAGAATGAAACTATAACAAGCTATATTTTTTGTGAATTAACACTTGACCAATAAAAGCTTATATAATTAGACTACGGTAATTGAATGGAATAATGGAGGTGCATTATGGCTTACGATATAGAAACAAAATGTATACACTTAGAAGAAAAGGAGCCTACTTGTGATAAATCCGGAGCAATTAGCTTCCCGATTTACCAGACGGCAACGTTTGCACATTTAGGCTTGGGAAAGAGTACAGGTTATGATTACAGCCGTCTGCAGAATCCAACAAGGGAGCAGGTGGAAAAAGTCGTTGCAAATCTGGAAGGCGGAGCAGATGCCGTTGCGTTTTCCAGCGGAATGTCTGCGATTGCTGCGGTAATGGAACTGTTTCATCCGGGAGACCATTTAATTGTAGATGATGACTTATATGGCGGAAGTGTAAGGTTGTTTTTAAATATCAGCAATAAAAATGGAATCGAGGTAACAAGTGTAAATTTATCCAAAGAGAGCGCAGAACCTTATATAAAAGAAAATACAAAAGCCATTTTTATGGAGACACCGACGAACCCGATGATGAATGTGATTGATATCCGGAAAATATCGGAAGCCGCAAAGAAGAGCAATCTTCTGCTGATTGTAGATAACACATTTTTGTCACCGTATTTTCAAAATCCCCTCAAGCTTGGCGCAGATATTGTTATTCACAGTGGTACGAAGTACCTGGGTGGACATAATGATACGATTGCGGGATTTGTAGTATCCGGGACCCGGGAAATTGCCGAAAAGATTCGGTTTATTATCAAAACTACAGGTGCAGGACTTTCTCCTTTTGACAGCTGGCTCATATTAAGAGGAATTAAGACCTTAGCGGTAAGAATGGAGAAGGCTCAGGAAAATGCATTACGGCTTGCACTGTGGTTAAAAGATAGGCCGGAGGTTGTAAGAACGATTTATCCGGGATTAACAGACCATCCAGGGTATCAGATCATGAAGAAGCAGACAAGAGGGTTTGGCGCAATGCTTACTTTTGAGGTATCCTCGAAGGAGTTAGTGGAACAAATACTAAAAAAAGTAAAGATCATACAGTTTGCAGAAAGTCTGGGAGGAGTAGAGACGCTGATTACATATCCCATTACGCAGACGCATGCAGATGTACCGCCGGAAAGTCTGGCGAAGAATGGAATTAATGATAGAGTTCTGAGACTTTCTGTTGGAATAGAAAATAGCGAGGATTTAATTGGCGATTTGGAACAGGCGTTTCGCTAAAAAAGGCGGAGATATGCGTGGTAAGTTGGTTGGTTTATTTAGAAGGAGGAGACAGAATATTAGCGCATCGTTCAGAAAATAATGTTGATCTACCTGTTGAAAAAATGTTATTTCTGGGATATTATAAAGAGAAGGATGAGGTTATATCATACAGAAAAGAGGATTATCGGAATGAAATCGATAGAAATGACTGAAATAGAGAAACTGGATCCTGCGCTGATTACGATTGTTGATATACGAACACGGGAGGAATACGAAAGAAATACGATTCCCCATGCGATAAATATTCCAATGGAGGAGTTTAAAGACGGGTTACCGGATCTGGAGAAGGAAAAACCGATCTATGTGTTGTGCTATACGGGTGAAAAAAGTGAGATTATCGTAGAAAAGCTGGAAGAAGCGGGATATGATGTGACAAATATCTCCGGTGGATATCGAGCTTTTTTACGTATGCAGTTGAGTCGGGTGCTGGAGCAGGATGCGCGAATAGAAGAAAAAACAAAGGATATAGAGAGAAGCCTGATCAAGAAATTCCGAAAGCCGATATGGCGGCAATTTACAAAGGCGGTACAGGAATATCAGTTAATTCAGGAGGGAGATAAAATTGCTGTCTGCATATCAGGCGGGAAGGATTCCATGTTGATGGCAAAGCTGTTTCAGGAGCTGCAAAGACATGGTAAGGTATCGTTCGAACTGGTATTTTTGGTGATGAATCCGGGTTACAATCAGGATAATTGGAAGATTATTCAGGATAATGCAAAGCTTCTTGGGATTCCGCTGACTGTGTTTGAGAGTGACATTTTTAATATTGTTGCAGAGGTTGACAAAAATCCTTGTTACTTATGCGCACGCATGAGAAGAGGATATCTGTATTCGCACGCGAAGAGTCTGGGATGCAATAAAATAGCATTAGGGCACCATTTTGATGATGTGATCGAAACAATTCTGATGGGAATGCTCTATAGTGGAAAAGTGGAAACGATGATGCCAAAACTGCACAGTGCTAATTTTGAGGGAATGGAATTGATTCGTCCTTTGTATATGGTGAAAGAGGCGGATATTAAGGCATGGCGTGATTATAACGGTCTTCATTTTATCCAATGTGCCTGCAGATTCACTGAGAATTGTGCAAGCTGCGGAGGCGGCAGGGGCTCGAAGAGAGATGAAATGAAAGAATTGATTGCAAAGTTCCGTGAAACCAGTGATGTGATAGAATCTAATATTTTTAACAGTGTTCATAACATCAATCTGAGGACGGTGATCGGATATCATAAAGATGGAAAGAACTATAATTTCCTTGATGATTATGATACGATATGATAGGTATGACCGGCAGTGCAAGGAAGGGAATACAATGAGCGGCTGATGGGTCAGGCCCGGAACAGAACCGTCGGATTTGGAATAAATTAGATAAAGAGGATTAGTGCTATGTTAAATCAATTTTCAAGAACGGAATTATTGCTGGGAAAAGAATCCATGCAAAAATTGGAGAACGCAAGAGTCGCTGTGTTTGGCATAGGCGGCGTTGGCGGATATGCGGTAGAGGCTTTAGTGAGAAGCGGAGTGGGAACCATTGACTTGATTGATGACGATAAAGTGTGTTTAACCAATCTGAATCGTCAGATTATTGCAACCAGAAAAACGGTCGGTAAATATAAAGTGGATGTAATGAAAGAGCGGATTTTGGAGATTAATCCGGATGCCGTTGTAAATACGCATAAATGCTTTTTCCTCCCGGAGAACAGAGACGAATTCGATTTTAGCCAGTATTCTTATGTGGTGGATGCTGTGGATACGGTGACTGCCAAGATCCAGCTGGTTATGGAGGCGGAGGCTGTCGGTGTCTCGATTATCAGCAGTATGGGAGCCGGGAATAAGCTGGATCCGACAAAATTTGAGGTTGCTGATATTTATGAGACGTCAATCTGCCCCCTGGCAAAGGTACTGCGCAGGGAGCTGAGAAAACGGAATATTGAGCATCTCAAGGTGGTTTATTCAAAAGAAACGCCGATACGTCCGATTGAAGATATGGCTATCAGCTGCAGAACGCATTGTATATGTCCTCCCGGAGCGAAACATAAGTGTACCGAGCGCAGGGATATACCGGGATCCAATGCATTTGTACCGTCTGTCGTGGGGCTGATTATTGCGGGGGAAGTAATTAAAGATCTTACCGTGCGGGATAAATGAATGCGCCCCGGGAGTTCTGGATTCCCGGAGCGCATCAGAATCGAAGGGGATTCTTAACTTTTTTAATTATTTCTTTTGCTTCTTCACACAGGCAACCACTATCTTCGAAAGGGCAAAGAGCGCGATTACGTTCGGGATTACCATGATGTTGTTGAACATATCGGTTAACTCCCAGGCAAGGTCATTGGAGACGCAGGAGCCGAGGAAGATGAAGACAATCGCGATGATGGAGTAAGGAATAACTGCCTTTTTGCCGAATAAATAGGTTACATTGATCTTACCGAACAGATTCCAGCTTAAGATCGTGGAGTAGGCGAAGAACAGCAGGCAAATTGCAACGAACGCATTTCCGAGGGTGTTTCCGAATATGCTGGAGAAAGCAAGCTGTGCCATGTTTGCTTTGGTGTAACCATCTGCTGCGCCGGCTGCGAGCGGGCCGTCGCCTGCGTACAGGGTGGAGATTACAACAAGGGCTGTCATGGTAAGAACCACGAAGGTATCAATGAAGACGCCGATCATGGCAACGATACCCTGCTTGTGCGGGTCGTCCACTTTAGCCATTGCGTGTGCGTGCGGGGTGGAACCCATACCTGCTTCGTTGGAGAAGAGACCGCGCTTTGCACCCTGGCTGATAGCGGTCTTTAAGGCGTAACCGAGGCCGCCGCCGATGATAGCGTTGGGCTGAAACGCATACTTGAAGATCATGCCAAAGGTCTCAGGAACATACTGGATACGGCAGATGATAACGATAAGTCCGCTGATCAGATAAAGGACAGCCATAACCGGAACCAGCTTCTCCGTAACGGAGGCCAGACGCTGCGTTCCTCCGATAAACACCAGGGCAGAGAGTGCGGCGATGATAAGGCCGATTACCCAGGTAGGAATGCCGAATGCGGTACTGCCGGTCTCCGCGATGGAGTTCGACTGAACCATTGCGCCCATGAAACCAAGAGCAAGGATAATTGCCACAGAGAAGAAGCCTGCAAGGAACTTGCCTAACTTTCCTTTGAACGCGGTACGAATATAGTATACAGGGCCGCCGAGAACCGTTCCGTCTTCCTGGACGATGCGGGTCTGCTGCGCAAGAACTGCTTCGGCATAGATGGTAGCCATTCCGAAGAAGGCGATAATCCACATCCAGAAGATTGCGCCGGGGCCGCCGATCAGAATCGCGCCGCAGGCGCCGACGATATTACCGGTTCCGACCTGTGCCGCAATCGCGGTTGCGAGAGCCTGGAACGAGCTCATGCCGCCTTGGTGCTTGCCGCCGTTCATCGAGAATTTGCCGAATACTTCTTTCATTCCTGCACCGAAGCAGCGAACCTGGACAAAACGTGTCCGAATGGTGTAGAAGACACCGATTCCGATCAGGAGTACAATTAAAATGTAATCCGAAAGGTATGCATTGATTGTCTTCACAATGTTAAGTAAGTTGTTCATCATAACCTCCGTTAAGTAAAAGATTGTAAAAAAAGAAAGCTGCAAAAATGCAGCTCTGGAGAATAGACCCAATCACATCATTGCGATGTGATAATGAGAAGACGATATTAGCTGCTCTGTCCTTTCGCCTGAGAGTTTCTGCATTCGCATTGCCCCTTCGGCACTCCTTAGAGGAGATTCTCCAGAGTTCCCAAAGACTTCAGTTTCGAAAGTTTTCATCAACTCAAGATTCTGAAGGCTTTATTGGGATGGATAAAATTCACATAACCTATCATACCACAATCGTGAAAATAGTCAAGGAAATTTTGTTGAAAAACGCAGATATGGAGAGTATAATGTGGTCTGAAAGAGGAGAGGTTTCTCAACAGGGCGAATCATGGAAGAGCGGAAGAGGTGAGCTGTGATAGGATTATTGACATCCTTTGATGGGATGGCGGCTGCATTCGAAAGAATCAAGAAAGGATGGAGATAATATGGGAACAATAATGGGAAAGGAATTCTTCGCATATAACAGCAGCAATGTCAGACTGACAGGACGCTGGTATCCGGATGCGGAGAGAGGGGCAGCGGTTACAACGACAACCGGAGTTGCGGTGACGGATGCCGGAACCGACAGCAGAATTCTTGCGGAATAGTACCTGTGGGATGGTTCCTGCGGGAGATCCGCGGATGGTAGATGGAAGGAAAAAAGGCTTTTTTGGAAAAGAGGAATTATCATATGCAAAAGAATGGGGCTGCAGGTAAGGGCGGCAGCACGGTAAAGGATCTGACGAATGGAGCTCCGTTCAGGCTGATTCTGGGATTTGCCGTTCCGATGCTGCTTGGGCTTTTGTTCCAGCAGTTTTACAGCATGGTCGATACGATTATTGTGGGGAAATGGCTGGGCGTTACCTCGTTAGCCGCGGTCGGCTCGACGGGGTCTATCAATTTCATGATTCTGGGCTTTTGTTCGGGTGTGTGTACCGGATTTGCGATTCCGGTTGCACAGAAATTCGGAGCAGGAGACTATAAGGCGCTGCGCCGATTTGTCGCGAACAGCGCGTGGATGGCTGTCTTATTTGCGGCGGTGATGACGGTTGCGGTCTGTCTGCTGTGCCGAAATATTCTTGAGTGGATGAATACGCCGGAGGACATTATCGATCAGGCTTACAGTTATATCTTCGTTATCTTTCTGGGAATTCCGGTAACATATCTGTATAACCTGTTGGCCGGAATTATCCGTGCGTTGGGAGACAGTAAGACACCGGTGTATTTCCTGATGCTGTCATCGGTAATTAATATTGTGCTGGATATTGTATCAATCGGCGTGCTGAATATGGGAGTTGCGGGCCCGGCATGGGCAACCGTAATATCGCAGGCGGTATCGGGCGTGCTTTGCCTGATATATATCAGAAAGAAATTCGAGATTCTGCATATCGGCAAAGAGGAGTGGAAGCTTGACGGCTGGTATGTCGGGCGTCTGCTGTCCGCCGGAATCCCGATGGGACTGCAGTATTCCATTACAGCGATCGGAAGTGTAATTCTGCAGACTGCGGTGAATTCGCTGGGCTCCGCGGCAGTCGCGTCCGTTGCGGCAGCCAACAAGGTGGGAGGCTTTTTTGCCTGCCCATTCGAAGCGTTGGGCGGAACGATGGCAACGTATGCCGGGCAGAATGTCGGAGCGCAGAAGCTGGAGCGAATCGGAAAGGGGGTCAGGGCCGCGGTGGTGTTGGGATTTACCTATTCCCTGATCGCATGCGGGGTACTGACGCTGTTCGGCAGGACGGTTGTTCTGCTGTTCGTGGATGCAGAGGAGGCTCAGATTCTGACACAGGCGCATCAGTATCTGAAGATTAACAGCGCATCCTACGTCCTGCTCACTCTGGTAAATGTGATTCGTTTCTGTATTCAGGGATTGGGCTACAGTACCTTTGCGATTATTGCGGGTATCTGCGAAATGATTGCAAGAGCGCTTATTGGCTTTGGATTCGTACCGATATTCGGGTATGAGGCGGTATGCTTTGCGAGCCCGTTAGCGTGGGTGTTCGCGGATCTGTTCCTGATACCGGCGTATTTTATCTGTATGAAACGGCTGAGGAAGATGTTCGGAGCGAGACAAGAAGAACGGGCGAAAGGATTTGCCTGAGCAGGCGTACCGATCAGACAGACCGTTCAGGTGCCGGTTCAAGCATCCCGGTATATTGAAAAAAGTCAAAAATCCCCGGATCCCCTCCGGAAGACGAAAACGTCTGCGAGGGGCATCCGGGGATTCGTGCTTTCAAAATGTATTAGAACAGCTTCTTTAAAGCGCCAAGCGCGCCGGAAATAGTATCTGCAGACAGCTTTGCTTTAACACCGTCTACGATCTTTTCAATTAAATCATCCGGAAGGTCTACGCCAATAACCTTCTCAATCGCCTTAACGGGCTCCTTCTTGAACTGCTCCTTCAGATCATCATCGTTCTTGATCTGATCGACAATCTTCTCGATCTGTTCTTTGATATCCATGATAACTTCCTCCTTGCAATCGCCGCGGTACGGCAATGATATATAGTGCCGAGAGGCATCCGGCAGACTGGAAAACCGAAGTTTGCGGATGCTAATCTACTATTCATTATAGGAGAAAAAGGAAATAGTTGCAAGCATAAAATGAAAGTAGTGTTATGCGGATACCATGATAAAAAATCCAACCAGTGCAGCAATAACTCCACCTATTCGGCCAAAGAGCAGCGCCGCGTCAGACGGCTCTGCATTCTTAAAACGCCAGCCATAGGTACACCACCAGGCCGCCTTGGGAGCGCAGATATCCAGGATACCGAGACCGAGCAATACCAGTCCGGCCAGCCAGGTCCCGGCGGAAGGCTGATGGGTATTGAGAAATCCGTTCTCGCCCAGATAGGCGTCATAGATTACATCAGTCAGTGCCCAGGCGATTAGCTGAGAGTCTGCGTTGTAACTGCCGGAAGTAGAAGTGGAAGAAGCAATGCCGTGCTCCGTCTTCCTATAACTGGTCGAATAGCTGCCGTTATTAACAGTAACGGATACAGAACCGGTTCCGGAAGAAGAACCTTTGCTCACCTGATAACTGTATTCCTTGCCTAAGTAGGTGATTCGATTCTGTTCGGTATCCAGCGTATAAGAGGCATCCGAAGTCTCCACCTGGCAGATCGGGGGAATATCAGCCTCCCCTGTACCGCAAGAGGATAACAATAGAGCACAGGAGAGCAGAAGAGCAAGAAGCGTGGGAAACACATAACTGTGAGTCTTTTGGATATTTGATTGACTGCGATGGAAGGCAGTTGTTGGTTTCATGCGGTTGACCTCCTTATATTTGATATTCCTACAGACTATTACCCAATTCAGGGGAGCTTTACTCGTTCGGACCGATTCGAAAAGGCTCCGATCAGATCAGCTTGGCATCAGAGGCTCTTCGAATCGGTCGGAAGGAGTTCTGTATGGATATTATAGCATATAAGATATGAGCGGCGCAAGGAAACGGGCGATTCATAATCATTTTTTAATCTTGGTTTGGCAGAGGGGCGCCGGTTCCGGCAGAGTGCATTTCAGAGAGGAGCGTTGGCCGTTAAGACGTAAAAGTCAGTCATGTTCACGCTTCGTCACAGAAGCCGGACAAAAAGATGCGGATTTTGGATGCGTTTTGGCGTTTTCTGAACATAGTGAATCCGGCGGGGTTTGGTATGATTGGGAGTAGGAAAAAATATGGAAATAAGAGGGAATATGCCGTTTGTAAGAACGGCTGCGTATATGGCAGGGAGGTTTTTCATGGATTATGTTATGAGATATCGGACTCCGGCGGAGGATTCGGAGTTTGGATGGGAGCATCAGTCGCTGCCGATAGGCTGCGGATATTTTGGGGCGAATGTATTTGGAATGGTAGAGCGGGAGCGCATTCAGATTACGGAGAATTCGCTGGAGAATTCCGGGGCGCTTGGAGGCCTGAATAATTTTGCAGAGCTGTATCTGCACTTTCCGCATTCGTTCGAAGAAGCACAGGAGTATGAAAGAGGACTCCGGCTGAATAATGGAGTGGCCTGGTGTCGGTATACATATGATGGAATCACATATGAGAGAGAATATTTTGCTTCGTATCCGGATCGGGCGCTTGTGGTCCGGATTGGCGCTTCCAGACCGGGCTCGGTGTCGTTCCGGCTGGAGGGGGTGATTCCGTTCGTAAAGGATTACGCCAAGGAGCCGGGAGACGGAGGCGGAAAGTCCGGACAGGTGGAGGCATCCGGGTATACGCTGACGATGAAGGGCGTAATGCATTATTATGAAATCCTGTTTGAGGGACAGGCAAGGGTGTTCGCGCAGGGCGGTACGGTTCGGGCGGACGGAGGCTGTATCGTGGTTGACGGTGCGGACTGGGCGTATCTGGTGTATTCGCCGGCGACGAATTATGTGCTGTGCCCGGAGGTGTTTCTGGAGGAGGATCCGAAGAAGAAGTTAAAGCCTGTGAATCCGCATGAGGAGCTGACGATGCGGCTGGATAGGGTATGTGAGAAGAGCTATGAGGAATTGAAGGCCGCGCATGAAGCGGATTTTACGGAGCTGTTCGGACGTGTGGAGCTTCTGCTTGAGGATGAGACTGCGGCTGACAGCGGAGTCCGCACGACTGCAGGGGGCGGAAGCATGCAGGACGGCGTTTGGATCCCGTCGGAGCCGACGGATGTGCTCCTCGCTGACTATCAGAAGGGCGCGAAGATTCCGTATCTGGAGATGGTGTATTACCAGTACGGGCGATATTTGCTGATATCCAGCTCGCGGCCCGGAACACTTCCGGCAAATCTGCAGGGCGTCTGGAACTGCCACGACCAGTCGCCGTGGGGCAGCGGCTACTGGCATAATATAAATGTGCAGATGAATTACTGGCCGGCATTCTCGGCGAATCTTGCAGAGACATTTCAGGCGTACGCGGAGTTCAATAAGGCATTCCGTCCTAAGACCGAGCAGATGGCGACGGAGTATATCAGAGCGCACAATCCGGAGAAGGCATCGGAGCTTCCGGGAGAGTGCGGCTGGACGATTGGAACGGCAAGCTACGCGTACTATGTAACGGCGCCGGGCGGGCATTCCGGCCCCGGAACAGGCGGCCTTACGACAAAGCTGTTCTGGGATTATTATGATTTTACAAGGGATGAGGATGTGCTGAAGGAGGTAACCTGGCCGGTACTTTCCGGCATGTCCAGATTCCTGACAAAGACGGTGAAGAAATATGACGGCGATTATCTGACGCTGGATTCGGCGTCACCGGAGCAGATGCTGAACCGGAAATGGGTTCCGAGGGGACAGTATTACACCACGATTGGCTGCGCGTTCGACCAGCAGATGATCTGGGAGAACGGAAAAGATATGCTTCGTGCCGCTGAGCTTCTTGGGATGGAACAGGCGGATCCGGATGAGGCAGCAACGATGGATTGGAAGGATTCGGAGCAGGAAGATATCTGTGCGGTGCAGAGAAGGCAGCAGGATCATTATAAGCCGGTTGAGATCGGCTGGTCCGGCCAGGTAAAGGAGTATTCGGAGGAACGCTTCTACGGGGAAATCGGACAGTATAATCATCGCCATATTTCCCAGCTGGTAGGCCTGTTCCCGGGCAGCTGTATCAGCAATAATACCCCGGCCTGGATGGATGCTGCGAAGCTGACGCTGACCATGCGGGGAGATGAATCGACCGGATGGGCGTTAGCGCACCGAATCTGCGCGTGGGCAAGAACCGGTGACGGAGAACACGCATACAGCCTGGTTCGTAACCTGCTCGGAATGAGAACGATGGATAATCTCTGGGATTTCCACCCGCCGTTCCAGATTGACGGGAATTTCGGCGGAACCGCCGGTATTACGGAGATGCTTCTGCAGAGCCATGAGGGCTATGTCTCAATTCTTCCGGCGCTTCCTGCTCAGTGGAAGAGCGGAAGCTGCTCCGGGCTGGTAGCGCGCGGTAATTTCGAGGTGTCAATAAGCTGGAAGGACGGATGCGCGAAGACGATCACGGTACTGGCTCGTTCCGGCGGAGTGCTTGAACTTTCCTGCCCGGGAATTACGGCGGCGGCAATCGAGCACAGAAATGCGGAAGGAAGAATCGAGCGCGCGGCTGTGGAGATTGTTCCGGTTACTGGATGCTCGGTAGAGCGTGTGCGTATGCTGACGGCAAAGGGGGATCGGATTATAATTACCAATATCCCGAGGCTGGAGCGGGCAGAGAAGCCGGAGCGTTTCTCTGTACGGATTTTGGACAAGGTGCAGGATGGAAAGAGACGGTTCCTTGGCGTCTGGCTGGACTGGAAGTCGGTGAAGGCTGTTGTGGGCGGACCGAATGTGTCCTATCGGGTCTGGAGAGCGATCGACCAGGATTCCGACTATGAGCTGCTTGCAGAGGTTACGGCAAAGAATAAGAATCGCCTCGAATATCTGGATCCGATCAATGTCGAAGATTATGATCATATTACTTATAAGCTGACGGCTGTTATGTCCGGCAGGCGCGAAAGCGAGGGCTGCCTTGCGGTTGTGAACCATGCATCGGAGCTGGAACGTGACCGGTATGAGAGAAATATACGGGTAACAGAGCAGTAAAGAAGGTTAGCAGGATTGCAGCGTGTGAGCAGGAAGAGCTTCCCAAAAGTCGGGAGCTCTTTTTGCATGGAAGAAAGTTATGCCATGCCAAAAGGAATATCGGATGAATTCAGGAGAAATATGCCGGAAAGAAGAGGATTCACTCTTTATACGGAACTGCTCTTATGATATGATGAAGGTATGTGGGGAAAAGACAGTTTGAAAGTGAAATAGCAAGAATAAGCGTAGATGTGAAAGCAAATACTGCAAAGATATCCGTTGGAGGTAACAGAATATGAAAAAAGTGGTTGTGATTCACACAACGCCGGTAACAATCCCGCTTCTGAAGAAACTGATTCGGCAGGAAGTCGGGGAATGCGAGGTCGTGAATCTTTTAGATGACAGCATGCTGCCCGAGATAAACGAGGCGGGAAGGGTGACGGAGGGCGTCAGGTATCGCCTGTACAGCCTGCTTGCACTGGCGGGGACGCTCAAGCCGGACGCAGTTCTGTGCGCGTGCTCTTCAATTGGCGGATTGATTGATGACGGACGCAGCCTGTTATCGGTTCCGGTGCTTCGTATTGATGAGCCGATGGCAGCGGCAGCGGTGAAGGCAGGAAGGAAGATTGGAGTTGCGGCAACGCTGCAGTCTACAATCGAGCCGACCTGTGCGCTGATAGAACGTAAGGCGAAAGAGGCAGGAGCGGATAGTATGATGACGAGCGCAGTGATTGAGGGAGCGGGCGCGCTGCTTGCGGCGGGTGACGGAGCCGGATATGACGCGCTGGTATCTGCGGAGCTGAGAACGCTTGCCGCTAAGAATGACGTGGTGGTGCTGGCGCAGGCTTCCATGGCAAGAGCTATTGCGGGGATGGAGGAAACGGAGAGAAAGAAATTTCTGACCAGCCCGGTGAGCGGGGTGAAAGCACTGGCTGAGGTGCTGAAGCGGTGACGCCGATTCGGGGCAGAAAACAATCAGAGAAGAAAAAAGAAGACCGGAAAAGAAGACTGCAAAAGCAGAGAAGGGGGAACCATGGACGAATTAACAAAATTGATCACAAAGTATCCCACGCTTGCGGTATGCAGAGCAGATATTGAGAAAGCATACGAGGCAATCAGGGCTTCATATGAGAAGGGCGGTAAGCTCTTAGCCTGCGGAAATGGCGGAAGCGGAGCGGATTCGGAGCATATTGTGGGCGAACTGATGAAGGAATTCATCATAAAGCGTCCTGTATCCAGGAAATTAAAGGAAGCGCTCGCGGCGTTCGGCGAAGAGGGCAAGATGCTGGGAGAGCATTTGCAGGGGGCGCTTCCGGCGATTACGCTGACCAGCAATATCTCTCTTTCGACTGCGTATTCCAATGATGCGAAGCCGGAGCTGGTATTTGCGCAGCAGGTGATGGGCTATGGGAATCCGGGGGATGTGCTGCTTGGAATCAGTACCTCAGGGAATTCCAAGAATGTAATCTATGCGGTTGAGACCGCGAAGGCGAAGGGATTGGTGACGATTGGACTGACCGGTGAGACGGGCGGACGGTTAAAGGAGCTGTGTGATATCTGCATCTGCGCGCCGTCGAAGGTGACATATGAGATTCAGGAGTATCACCTGCCGATTTACCATGCGCTGTGTATTATGATTGAGGAGGTGTTCTTCGGTGGCGTATGTAGCGGGAATTGATATCGGCGGTACCAAATGCGCCGTGACGATCGGAAGTGTGTCGGAAGAGGGCGTAGCGGTAGCGGATAAGATTCGAATGGAGACTCCGGCGACGCCGCAGGAAGCGGTTCCGGCGCTTGTCGAGGCGCTGAAGGAGTTAACGAAGCGCCACCCGGATAAGCCGATCGCCGCGGTTGGCGTAAGCTGCGGCGGTCCGCTGGATTCGAAGAAGGGCCTGATTTTATCGCCGCCGAATCTGAAGAGCTGGGACCGCATTGATATCTGCACTCCATTTGAGCAGGAATTCGGCGTGCCCTGCGCGCTGCAGAATGACGCGAACGCGTGCGGTCTTGCCGAGTGGCTTTGGGGCGCGGGCAAGGGAACCGAAAATATGATATTTTTGACATTTGGGACCGGTATGGGCGCGGGACTGATTCTGAACGGCCGTCTGTACGCAGGAACCAATGATATGGCCGGTGAGGCTGGACATATGAGGCTTGAGGCCGACGGCCCTGAGGGGTATTACAAGAAGGGATCATTCGAGGGCTTCTGCTCCGGCGGCGGAATCGCAAGACTTGCCAAGATTATGCTCGGGGAATATCTTGCGGAAAATAAGACCACAAAGGTACTAAAGCTTCAGCCCGATCCCTCCAAAATCACGGCAAGGGATTTAGGAATTGCGGCAAATGAGGGAGACGAATTCGCGCGGAAGGTATATGAGACGGTCGGTGAGAAGCTGGGAAAGGGGCTTGCGGTGCTGATTGATATTCTGAATCCGGAAAAGATTGTAATCGGAAGCATCTTCTTACGACAGGAGCAGCTGCTCAGACCCGCGATGGAGAAAGCGATTCGGCGCGAGGCGTTAAGCGATGCGGCTCAGGTCTGCGAGATTGTGCCGGCGGGGCTGAAGGAAGAGATCGGAGATTACGCGGCGCTGTCGGTTGGGTATCATCATCTGTTAAGAAGTGTCGAATAGTATCAAATACTGTCGATGGTGCATAAGATAACAGGAGGAGAATTCGAGAATCTTGATACGCTCCTCAGAAGGAGGTAATACAATGGGTATTACAAATTCCAACAAAGTTATCAGCACCGATCAGATTGACTGCAGCGGAACCCTGCGCGTCACCCTTGCCCTGACGGCAGCACCGGAGATCGGGACCAATCCGACTGATATCGTACTGGTTCTGGATCGATCCGGCAGCATGACCGGAACGCCCTTGGCAAATATGAAGACCGGAGCCAAGACCTTTATCGACATTATTGAAAATGCCACGGACGGAGCGGCGGACGGTCAAATCGGGGCCGGAAGCCATATCGGAATCGTCAGCTTTGCGGACACGGCGACTGCCGATACGCAGCTGATTACTTCGGTTGATACACTTAAAGAGGCTGTGGATGCATTGACGGCGGGCGGAAGAACCAACCATGCGGATGCATTTACAAAGGCGGTGGAGCTCTTCAATCCTCTGTCTAATAATGAAAAAGTTATCGTCCTGTTCACCGACGGAAATACGACGACCGGCCTACCTCCCGCACCGATCGCCGCGGCGGCCAGAGCGCAGGGAATCATTATCTACTGCATCGGCCTGATCGGCTCCAACGGCGTGGATGTCGACGTGCTCAACGACTGGGCGACCGATCCGGATTCCTCGCATGTAGCGGTCACGCCGGACGAAGCGGATTTGGAGAAGCTGTTCGCTGAGCTTGCGGCCAATATTTCCAAGCCCGGTGCGACCGACATCGTGATCAACGAGGTAATCGCTTCGGACTTTGTTATCACCAGCGTTCTTTCGCCGAACAAAGGAACTGCGACCATGCTGAATTCCAATGCTCTGCGCTGGAATATCCCGGAGCTCGGCGTGCTGCAAAGCGAAAGTGCCGTTCTGGAATTCTTCATCCGTCACGTCGGGCAGACGTCCGGAACCAAGGCGGTGAACCAGTCCATCACCTATTCCGATAAGGAAGGGAACGTGGTTCATTTCCCGGATCCGACCGTTACTGTCGAATGTGAGATGATCGTAACTCCAGAGCCCTGCCCGGTTCCGGTTAAGGTGTCTGTAGAGGGCTGTTCGGACGCTGCCGTGGTCGATGTCGGAGATGTCTACCAGGAATCACTCGGCCGTATTCTGCAGTTGAATGTAACCGTCAAAAATGTCTGCCCCGGCAAGCGGACGGCGCTCGCCGTTATCCTGACCGAGGTGGATGACAAGAAGGAGGAGCATCCGCGCGGTATGAAGACCATTACCATTCCGGCACATCATCAGTCCTCGTGCCGGGATATCCTGGTCAGATGTATCAAATTCGTAGTTCCGGAAGACCTCGACGTTTCCGGCGGAACACCGAACGCACTGTGCAATCAGAGAAACTTTAAGGTTCGAGTAATTGCGCACAGCATTGATACGGATTTTCATTGCTGCGAGAGTATTGTGACGCTGTAGAGGAAAGAGCGGTTAAGATAAAAGCAGAGGAAGCCTGAGGGAATGGCCTGGAATAGTAGAGGAAGCGGAGGAGGGAAGCGGGAGCTTCCCTCCTCCGCTTTGAAGGGAGAAATGACAGTATAGGCAGTTCACTCCTTCTCGAAGTCGCTATAATAAAGCTGTCTCGGACTCTTCGGCCGCTCCGGTATACTAAGGTGAATCAAACCGCGGTTTGCTAACGGAGTAATGTACTTCTGAATCGCATAAGAGGAAGAAGCAAGTCCAAGGTAATCGCAGATTTCCTTTCTGGTACGGGGAGTCTTGCAGAAAAGGAGAAGATTTCGTATGTCAAGATCCGGTTCCTCGAGCCCGGAGGTGGGAGGCAGGATCGGCTCGGTCGTTTTATCCGCTGGGGCATCCCGATAGAAGCGTACTACAAAGCTTCCTCGTTCATCTGCGAATTCTGGTGCACGCAGATCGTATGCAGCCATTGCCTTTCGAATTGTTGGAATGCCGGAATAACGATTCTCCGTGATCCCAAGGACTTCCAGGGCGGAAGCGAGAACCGGATTGCGGGTATCAGGCTGAACCTTGCCAAGCTGGTCAATCTTCATCCGGCCGTAGATTCCGCCGGGATTCCAGATCTCGAGACGGTCCTCAAAGATACGAATCTGGATCGGCATTCCCTCCGTGTGCATGCTGTAATCGCGGTGTACCAGTGCATTGACAAGGGCCTCTCTGACAGCAATCAGAGGATAATCGTAACGATCTTCCCGGAGTCCGGTATCAGGGTGAATAATAGTTTTCAGACGCATGTTCTTCCGAACGAACTGAAGAGCGGATTCCAGCATCTGAGGAATACTGCCTTCTATTCGCTGATTATCGGAAAAGCGTTCGCCCTGGGTGCCGAGTTCTCCCATCTCCGTTCCGGGGATAGAGACTGCGGTAATACACAGCTGGGGAAAATATGCCTGCGGGTATGGGCTGAATAACATGACCGCATTCAGTGTAATATTTGCGTTTCTGGTAATGCTCATGAGTTCGTATATCTCGGAATCGGATAAATGTGCAAGGTTGGGTTTCCCTTCCTTCAGCTTGCGGATATAAGCCGCCAATGCCTCCTGATTCAGAGAGGGCAAGGTGGCACGAGGGATCTCGCGAATGTCATCCTGGTATTTTTTGCGAAATGCCTCATAGCTATAGATTTCATATTCCGTCATGGGCTCGTCACTGTCGCCGCAGCGGCGATAAGAACCTTTTAATCGTCCCTGACCGCGATAGCAGCAGGGGCGATCCGCCAAATCAATCCCTGGAATCTCAGCGGCAACAAAACTTCGGCCGTCTTTTTCCAGGACGGTCAGAAGCGGTCTTACGACCGGTTCCATCTGCAGGCACTGTGCATTGATCTGTTTTTGAAGATCCTGCGGATCATAGACTCCTGTTTCCTGATAGTCGTGTTCTTCGTCAACGCCGAATACGATAACGCCGCCGTCATCCTGATTGGAGAAACTGGATAAGGTATCAAATAACCGTTTGGGACAGCCCTTGGAGGCGCATTTCAATTCGAGGGTCTGCGTCTCACATTTCAGTTCTTGAATTCTTTTCAACGTCTCGGAGAATTCTTCGGTAGTCATATTAAATTTCACCTCCTGCATATTTGATTTTATCATACAACTAAAATTTATGCAAGAGAACTCAAATTATTCTTCGAACAACTCAAATTTTTCTGCCTGGCAACTCAAATTTTTTGCAACAACTCAAATTTTTCTGCCGTACAACTCAAATTTTTTGCAACAACCGAAATTTTCTTGCCTGACAACTCAAATTCTCCGCCTGACAACTCAAATTTTAATTTCAGATCGGAAATATTCTTCAAATAACTTAAATTTTGAACAACGATCTTAAATCTTTGCCCACAAAACTAAAATACGCCCCAGGAACGGAAATCCATAATAGAATTCCCAATTCCGGGGCGTAATCTCTTTAATTCAAATCCGACTCATGCAGGACAACGCCAGCGGCGCGCAATAATTCCTGCAGCTTTGCAACATCCAGGGCTGTGAAATCATCCGAGATTGCGGCAGCGGTTCCTGCGGCCTGGCCGGTAACGGCACAGCAGGGAATCACCCGCATGATATCCCACATGGTTTCCGTGACAGACGTGCATCGTCCGGCCGTGATCAGATTCCTGATTGTGCTGCTGTACAGAGTCCGGAACGGAACCTCGTAGACCGGACCGCGTTTTCTCCAGTTCGACACCATGCCGATGGAATCCTCGAAATAGGTATGCATCTCCTTGTCAGAAAGCTCGTATTCTCCACATATTTTTCGCGTCATGCGCAGCTGCGGAATCGTAGCGATGGTAACAGGCAGCAGGTCGGAATCGAATTCCCTTTTTTTGAGAAAATCATGATAAGCCGCCTGATGGGAAAGCTGCATATATTCGGAAATCTCCGAACCGTCAAGCCCGCTGAATCTTCTATCCATCAGTAATTGTACTTTGTTCTCGTCCGTCTTTTCTTCGTCCGGGATATCAGAAGCACCGATCATGTTGAGGTTATATCCGTTTTTCCCGATCGAGTAATACCAGGCGGCAAGAATGTTGCCCTGACGAAATCCTTTGGTAGGTGCGTCCGCAAGCTTTGCGATGTCACAATCACCGGTTGCGTCCACCACGGACGTTACCCGGTAAGCGCGTCTGCCCGATTTGTTCTCTGTAATGATATGCTGTATCTTGCAGTCTTTTACAGTAACACCAACGGCATAGGTTCCGTATAAGATAGCAACACCTGCGTCAAGCAGCAGTTTTTCCGCTAATATGGCGAATAACTGAGCGTTGAATCGAACCTGGAACCGCTTGTCCGTCTCGCTGCGCGTGCCTTTTTCGTCAAGCCAGTTCTCCGGATACATCGCTTCCGCGCCCTGGGAGATCGAAAGACGCAGCAATTCTTCTGCAATGCCGAACGAAACCTGATGGCCATAACCGTCGCACAGCGGCAGGTATATCGTAACGATGCCGGAGGTGCCGAGTCCTCCAAGCATAAACTGTCTCTCAAAAAGAACTGTCTTTTTCCCCTGTCTTGCACTTGCCAATGCTGCGGAAATGCCGGCAAAGCCTCCTCCGCACACGGCGACATCATAGGTATCCTCAACCTTTGTTGTAATCGTCTCTTCCAAATACATAGGAATCTCCCTTCTTGTCAGCAATTCGTGAATCGCACCGTCAGGCGCGGCGTTCCCGTTGTCAGGCGGAACTCGATGGGGGAACGCGTCCCGAGTACAATCGTCCCTTTATGGCAAGACAAATTTTACCATAAAGGGACGATCAAGGCAAGGAAATTTAAATTTTATTTGAGAGGAGGTGCGAGGCAAGAGGTAATTCTCTCGTAACTTAAGCTTCCCACACTCCGGCCGTCTTCCAAATCATCTCTAAGATTCGCTTCACTGACAGGCGAACCTTATTCCGGTCAAGCGTTCCCTCTTCAAGAGCCGTCTGAATACTTTTCGGATCGCCGAACGACATCTTCAGATCATGTCCGGCAGCAGCTTCCTTCAAATGAACGGAGTCGTTGCCGAAGTCGCTCATTAAGACGCCCTGGAACCCGAAATCATTGCGCATCACGCCCTCGCAGATCAGCGGATTCTCGCAGACCTTGATGCCGTTGATATGGTTGTACGAGGTCATAATCGAATACGGAGCGGAGCTGCGAATTGCGAGCTCGAAGCCTCTCGCGTAGATTTCATAAAATGCTCTCGCGGATATGCGGCTGTTGGAGCGCAGACGCTGGTACTCGGTATTATTTGCCGCGAAATGCTTCACGGTTGCCGCAACATGTTCTTCCTGAACGCCCTTAACGATTGCGGATACCATGGTTCCGGTTACATACGGGTCCTCCGAATGGTACTCAAAATTACGTCCGCAGCAGGGGTCGCGGTGAATGTTCATGCCGGGTGCGAGCCATACGTCGATGTTATACAGATGTGCCTCGCGGCCGATTGCGCGGCCAAGCTCCTTACCGAGGGCCGGATTCCAGCTGGAGGCAAGCATTGTTCCGGACGGATATACTGTTACCTTGGAGTTCAGGCGAAGGCCGACCGGGCCGTCCGACCAGTAGGCTTCCGGAATCCCGCGCGCGGGGAGGTAGCCAATTCTGCCGCTCGTATTCCCACAGGTGAGCACGGAGAGCTCTTCATCCGTTAAGTCGTTCACGAATTCGTCCATAGAGAGCGTTCCGTTCATTACACGCCGGAAATCCATGTCATGTGTCATGGTGGCTAACGGACTGCGGGAGAATTCGGTAATTGTGCCGGGTTCCTCCGTTCGTTTCACCGCAAGCTTTTCGATGTGAACCTCGCGTGTGCTCGGGGTGAACTCGAGGTAGGCAAGAACCGGTGACTTGGTAGTAGAGGAGACAATCTTCAGATACGCTTCTCCGGCATGCAGAGCCAGGCGGATCGGTGCGGACGTGCGGAAGATGAGCGTATCCGGATCATCGGTTGTATGTTCGAGCGTGACGGGCTCAATATCCTGGTTCACGTTGGATACGAGGAAAGAGAGCGTGTCGCGCAGGTCGCATTCTGGGTGGTGGCTGCTGTAGCGCAGGCGGACATCGTAGAAGCCTGCCTGTTTGACATTTAGTTTATACATTGCGTAACGGCCCGGTGTATGCATTCTTGCAAGCGCGAATCCGTCCGCCGGAGCGCCGGCAGGAGCGTCGGCCCGGGCATTTTTGTCGCTGAACGGGCAGTTCACAACCCAGAGAGCACTTTCCATGTATTTGCCGCCCTCAACAAAAGAAGCACCCTCCGGTTCAATCGTTATCGGGGAATCATTCTTCTCAAAGGCAAACGCTGTAAGAGGCTCTTTGCCGTCCTTCGCTGCGAAGGTAAATTCGGTGGAACCGTGAGAGAGCACGAGATCAGCACCGTGTTCGCCATAATACTTCTTATAATCCGCAAGCGGAGCGCCGTTCATTGTCACCTCCGTTACAACATCGGAAAGAAAGCGGACGGTGTACACGCCCGTCGTGGAAATGCTCAGGCGGTATGTAATCGAAGTATCGTCTTTTGTAAAATACTGCTCCTTTTCGATCGTGCACGCGCCGATCGGAGCAACCGGTACACCGGCGGCAGGGTCGAGCGGAATCGCATCCAGCGTCTCATACGTGCCGTCGGCGGTTAATCTTGCGGTCAGCTCGGTGGGCAGATGGGTGCAGGTCTTTACAAGAACCGGTTCGGGATTCTCATATTGGCCGATTGCGGTTCTTGTCTTGATATTGTTTCCAAGGGAAATCGTGTAGCTCCCTGGCATCAGAACCCAGGCGTCTTTTGTCCCAAGAACGCCGGTATCGTCAAAGGATGCCATGTCCTTTACCTCGTAGGAAAGCGTCAGAACCGTCTCTTCACCGGGGGCAAGAAGCTTCGTCTTTGCAAAGGTGCGAAGCTCCGCGGCCGGGGTTCCGAGCCTGCCCTTCGGCGAAGAAGAGTAGAGCATTACAACCTCTTTTCCGGAATAGGTATCGCCGGTGTTCGTTACCGATACGGTTACACGGATCTGATCGGTAAGCGCGTGTGGGGAGCTGCCGGTGGATACGCATTCACAGTTCACACATTTCACAGCAAAGGTCGTATAGGAAAGGCCATATCCGAACGGGTACATAACCGTATCCTTTGCGTGCTCAAATGTCTCGAAATAGCGGTATCCAACAAAGATGTCCTCCTTATAGGTCTGAACGATGCCTGCCTTTTTGCCGAAGAAACGGGAAGCGGGATAATCCGTGTAATGCTTTGCCACGGTATCGGTCAAATGGCCGGAAGGAGTGGCCTGTCCGGACAGAATTCGGCCGAGCGCACTGCCGCCCTCAAGGCCCGGGAGGTTGAGAAGGACAATGGCTTTGATCTCGCTGCGCTCTGTGAAAGCCAGATCGATGAGATTGCCGGAGTTGATTACGACAGCAACCTGATCGAAGTAACGGCAGATCTGCTCGAGGAGCTCCTTCTCTTCGAGAGAGAGCAGATAGTCACCGACGATGGGCACGACATCATCGTTCTCGCCCGCGGTACGGCCGATTACCATAACTGCCTTTTCAGTGCGGGAAGCCGCTGCCCGGACGGTCTCATCGGATATCGGCATCTCAGGATTGACGTGAGCACCACTGCCCCATACGCCGAACGCCGCCATCTGATTCTCGGCAGACCAGGTGCGGTACCTCTGTGCAAGCTCCTGATCAACTGCGATTCCGGCGTTCTCCATACCGGTCAGAACGTCAATCGTATATTCGCTTTGGCAGAGCGCGGAACCGGTACCGCACGGAATCATATCCACCTGGGTTCTTCCGAATACAGCTACTTTCTCGGTGCCGAACGGAAGCATGCTGTCGTCGTTCTTTAAGAGAATGATCCCTTCCTCCGCGATGTCCCTGGCAAGCCTGCTGCGAACGGATGGATCATCATATCTGGCGTTGGAAACGACAGAATGATTAATAGGTGCTTTTTGTGTCATGATTGTATTTTCCTCCTTTGGGCGAACCTTTTTATTCAAAACGTATTTCTGTTATGACAATCATCATACCGGTATTGACTCACTTCCGGTAGGGTAATTCCCGAATTTTGATTTATGAAATTCGCTGAGAATGGATGCTTGACATTTTCTAATCACAGGTATATGATAACCGCGGTAGATGTTCGCAATCGGCCATGATATGAGAATGATAAAGGCAAGCGAAGCCAGAACGAACACCGGACTATTTTATTATACATATATAGGAGGTATTATTATGCAGTTACTGGTTTTAATCCTGAAGAAGGTAGAACTGCTGGATCCGCTGCTGAAAGAGCTGGCGAAAGGCGGCGTGAAGGGCGGCACGATTGTAGAAGGCACAGGTATGGCGGAAGCTCTGGTGAACATGGAGGATCTGCCGATGTTCGGTGTGCTTCGGAGAATTCTGAAGGACGAGGAGAAGGAGATTAGTAAGATGATGTTCTTTGTCTGCAAGGATGATGAGATGATTGTGACAAGGGATATTATTAAGCGCGTAATTGGTGATTTGAAAGCACCGAATACGGGAATTATGTTCGCGATTCCGATTACTTACGTGGAGGGACTAATGTGAAAAGAAGTTCTAAGGCGTCATAAGACGTTACGTAAGATCTTCTCTGATTCACACAGCAATTTTGTGCCTGGCGGCCCAAATTTGCGGACTGTCGGCGGAAATGGAGATATAATATGAACATATATTTATACATGGCGCTCGCATGGGCGCTGGCGTTGTTATCCAGTAAAATAATGAAAAAGATAAAGCTTCCGAATGTAACGGGCTATCTGATTATGGGACTGATTGCAGGACCGTATTGTCTGAAGCTGATACCGGCAGATGTTGTGGAACAGCTGTCGTTCCTTCCGGAGATGGCACTTGGATTTATCGCATTTTCGATCGGCGCAGAGTTCAAGCTTTCCTACTTAAAGAAGGTGGGCAAGGCACCGGTTGTAATTGCATTCTGCGAGGCGATCGGGGCGGTTCTTGCCGTCGATCTTGCGCTGATTCTGACCGGTAATGATATCGCGTTCTCCTTAAGCCTTGGTGCAATTGCGGCAGCGACGGCTCCGGCGGCAACGCTGATGGTTGTAAAGCAGTATAAGGCAAAGGGACCGGTTACGGATACCCTGCTTCCGGTCGTTGCGATTGATGACGCGGCGGCACTGATGTGCTTTGGTATCTCGGTTGCGATTGCAAAGGCGATTACCTCTCACGGTGGGGGCTCCTTCCTGGTTACACTTGGAAAACCGATGTTAGAGATTGTAGAAGCGCTTATATTCGGCGCGGTGATGGGAGTAATATTCCGGTTCCTGGTCAAGCTCTTTACGGGACGCGGCAATCGTCTGGCGATTACGATTGCGATGGTGTTCGTATGCCTCGGTGTTGCGGACGCGGTCGGATTTTCGTCCCTGCTTGCCTGCATGGCGATGAGCGCAATCTTTGTAAATACATCGAATGAGAGTGATATAATATTTGAACAGGCAGATCGTATGACGCCGCCGATTTTCATGATGTTCTTCTTCCTGTCGGGTGCGGATCTGGATATCAGCGTTCTGCCCTCAGTTGGCGTGGTCGGCGTGATCTATATTATATTCCGTATGGTCGGAAAGGTACTCGGCACGCTGTTCAGCGCAAAGATATCCAAGGCGGAGCCGGTTGTTCAGAAGTATCTTGGCTTTACCCTCGTGCCGCAGGCCGGTGTTGCGATCGGCCTTGCTACAACCGCGATGTCGGTAGTGCCGGATCATGGCAAGATGATTCAGACCGTTGTTCTGTGCGCCACCGTTATTTATGAGCTGATTGGCCCGGTTATTACGAAGCTTGCGCTGAAGAAAGCGGGAGAAATTACAGCGGCCTGATCTATAAAACAGGAATGAATCTGAAAGAAACAGCTGGAATGGACATATAGAATAAATATATAGAAGAATAAAAATATATAGAATAAACAGCTGGAATCAACCTGCAGCCGGAAGCAATTATACCTCCGGCTGCGTTTTTTTTGACTCTGTTTTTCGGTAAAGATAGGCTTTTCCTTTTTTGCCGGTGCGTTCCAGACACCCGGTATAATGAAAGATATGTAAGGCCGTCGTTGCGTATCCCTGCGGTATGCGGGCAGCCTTTTGATAATCCGAGCTCGTGAATTCCTCCGGAAGCCCATCCGGGAGAAATCGTACATAATCCTCGGGAGAATTCAGATCAATCTCATCATACAGCCCGAGCGGAATCTTGTCGCATTTGGTGGAGCCCTTCTTTTTGTCACGGCTCCAGCCGTCCAGCATCCGATATTCCTCGACATCAATCAGAATAATCTTGAAATGCAGATTTGGATGATTCAGATAGAATTTTAATTTGTAAAGCTCCGGGATAATGCTATATATCTTTCCGGTCAGCGGGGATTTGCGGGGAGCGCTTACCTGGCCGGTCAGCGGATCGATCCAGCGCAGATATTTGGTATGGGCAATCGGGTATACAACTGTAACCGGGCCATGCGTGAGAAATGCGTCTAATTTGCGGCGCAGCTTATCAAACCCGCGGGTCTGAATCTCGATAATTCCCTCCGGCCTACAGATATCCGCGACAAATCCGTCCACCTTCTGCTCATGAAAAGCCGGATTGGGGGAGAGATATTGCTTCAATACGGCGTGAACGGTCTTCTCGCCAAGCGTTCCGATTCCGTTCCCTTCTCTTGCCGCGTCTATGACAAGGCTGCAAGCCTGGTTGAATGCTTCCTGATCCATATAATTCTCCGTTTCTGTCAGCAAATTGCGAATGGTAGGCTGTGTTCCTGATACCTTTGATAGTTCCAATGCTACCAGAAGATTATACCCGCAAAATGCATAGGGGTCAATAGGAGCGACCAATTTGGGGAGAGAGGTTGATTAACAAGCAGCGCACATGGTATAATGTCTTCAGACATTATACCGGCCGAATGGCCATCGGTCGCCCACGGCGAATGCCATGGGCACGAAGTGCACATGGTATAGTGGTAAAAAATATATCAGGAGGCAACAATGATATTCGCATCTACATATGGCTTTGCGCCGAACAACACGGCGGAAGCAAACAGCGCCGCACTCCAGCGCGCGGCAGATCAAGGCGGCGAGATTCTGGTAGACGGCCGCGGCATTGCGGCAATCAGTGAGCCGGTCGTACTGGGAGACGACGTAACACTGCGGTTTGAGAACGGATTATATCTGCGCAGAGAACCCTGCAAAGGAGAGAACGGGTATGTGCTTGTGAACAAGGGCGCATTCACCGGGGAGGAGAACCGGCATATCCGGATTGAAGGAATGCGCCTAATCTGCAACGGAGTAGAGAATGAGCGTCCTGCGGCTCAGACGGATAAACTGGTTCCGGGGCTGAACGGAATGCTCAGCTTTTACCATGTGCGTGACTTAGAAATACGCGACTTTGAGATGTTGGATTTGGGGCCGCAGGTATTTGGTATTCACATCTGCTCCTTCGAAAATGTACTTATTGAAAATGTCCGAATCGAGGGCCGAAAGGACGCGGTTCATCTGGGACGCGGCCGCAGATTCGTGATTCGTCACGGAATCTTCCGGACCTTTGACGACCCGATTGCGCTCAATGCGCACGACTACTCGAGCTCCAATCCGGCACTCGGCTGGATCGAGGACGGACTGATCGAGGATTGCTATGATTTGAACGATAAGGATACCACCGGATTCTTCTGCCGCATCCTGGCCGGATCGTGGCTTGACTGGTTCTCCGGAATGAAGGTACAGAATTCGGACACAGTCGTATATAATCACAGACTCTACCGGGTATTCATGGAGCCGGACGGCAAAGAATATACTTCGCTTACTCCGCCTTCGCACGAGCACGGAACCGCCGAGTACGACGGAATCTGCTGGGTTATGGTGCAGGAAGGGGATGAGCATAACTGCGGCTGCCGAAATATTCACTTTAAGGATATATTCCTGGAGAAGAACAGGCCGATTGCGTTCGCGATTCATTTCGACAAGGATCCGTATTCACGCAGTGTCTACCCGAATTCCGAGATGCCGGTACAGAGCGATATTATATTCGAAAATATCTACATGAATGCCAACGTTCCGGTGTTCCTGTTCGCCAAGACTCCGGTGAATAATGTGCGGGTGATTCACTCGGTGTTCGATCATTCGGCTATTTTCCTGAAGGATGTCATGACGGAGGGAGAGAGCTATGAGAGGACCAATATTATTCTGGAGGGCTGTACCTTTAAGGGCAGCGGAACCCAGCCCTTTGTAAAGATTGAGGGCGAGCGCCCGGCAAGAATCAGCGCCTTTGGCAGCAGCGTAGAGGGAAAGAACTATGTGCCGCTGGTGCCTGAGGGAGTGGAGATTGGAGAGAATGATATTGGGCTGACGGTGTAATGATTTTCTGCAGCACGCCTTCGAATCGGATAATCAGCTCAAAGGATAGAAACCCTTGAATGAAGAAGAATAGAGGGTGCAGGGAAAAGGAATAGGATCTTGGAAAAGAATTAGAAAGACAAATTTTGGTAGAACTGGTATTGACTGACGCAGGAACGATTGGTATACTCTATCTGGGAGAAAAAGTGTAGAAGGTCAGGTGGTTAAGGGGAGCAGAAGGGGAAGCAGGCAGAAAAGACAGCAGAGACAGCAGAAAAGGAGAATGGGATCATGAAGCAATTTTTGAGGGAAGCGGTATCGGTTGTTCCGAGCGAACGGCAGAAGAAGTGGTTTGACGTAGGATTTTATGCATTTGTACATTTTGGAGTGAACACCTTTACGAACCGGGAGTGGGGGCTTGGCAATGAGCCGGAGGAGATCTTTAATCCGACGAAGCTCGACTGTGACCAGTGGGTAAGTGCGGTAAAGGCGGCCGGCATGAAGGGGCTTATTCTGACAGCAAAGCATCACGACGGTTTTTGTCTGTGGCCGTCCAAGTACACGGAACACAGTGTTAAGAACTCACCGTTCAAGGGGGATGTTGTGAAAGAAGCGGCGGAGGCCTGCAGACGCGGAGGCATTAAGTTCGGCTTTTACCTTTCGCCCTGGGATCGCAACAGCAAGCTGTATGGAACGGATGAATATAATGACTATTTCTGCAATCAGCTGACCGAGCTGCTGACGCAGTACGGAGATATCTTCTGCGTATGGTTTGATAATGCCTGCGGCGAAGGGCCAAATGGGAAGAAGCAGAAGTATGATTTCCCAAGATATATTGAATTAATCCGCAAGTACCAGCCGGATGCGGTAATCTTTAATGATTTCGGTCCGGACGTCAGATGGTGCGGCAACGAGGCCGGAATCGCAAGAGAGAGCGAGTGGGCGGTTATCCCGATGGAGCTTTGCAAATACAGTGAGGTTCAGACCGGTCCCGGACCGATGGCGGATCAGGGGGATCTGTCCTTCCTGTATAATTCGGCGAAGAATATTGGAACACTGGATCTTGCGATGTTCTCGAAGGGGCTTACCTTTACTCCGGCGGAGGTGGATACCTCGATCCGAAAAGGCTGGTTCTGGCATAAGGAGGAGGAGCCGAGGAGCCTGGATAAGCTGTTCCAGATCTATATGTCAACTGTGGGCGGCAACTGCTGTCTGAATCTGAATATACCGCCGACAACGGACGGATTGTTCGATGAGCGGGATGTCAAGCGTCTGAAAGAGCTTGGCGATAAGATTCGTGAGAATTTCGGCAAGGAGATTGCGACCACGCTGAAGAAGAGGGAGAATTCCGGAACGATTCAGCAGGAGTATGAGATCGTATTTAACGAGCCGGGCGGAGAGGCGCGTCATGTGGTGATCGAAGAGGATCTGACACACGGACAGAGAATCGAGAGCTTCCAGATCTTAAGAGAGTCGGAAGGGTATCAGCTGTATCCGATCTATCAGGGCAGCACGGTCGGCAACCGCAAGATCTGCACACTCTGGGATCCGGCAAAGGATCAGAATCCGCTGCTGTTCGGCCGGACAACACAGCCGACGCATCTGGTGCTGCGAATTACTTCGGCGCGCGGAGAAGCATTCTTAAAGAGCGTAAAGATATACTAATAATAGAAAGGACAGAGACATGAACGAGATCAGGAATCAGAGTATGAACCGGGCAGCCGGTCTGCTGGAATACGTGAAAGAGAGCGTAACCCCGTTCCACGCAGTTCAGGCCGCAAAGGAACGCCTGAAGGAGGCCGGCTTTGAAGAGCTGCCTCTGAGCGGCGAGTGGAAGCTTCTTCCCGGCGGAAAATACTATACTGAGATTTTTCAGAAGACGCTGGCGGCATTTACGGTCGGCAGCCAGGTGCTGGAGAATCAGGTGCCGGTTCGCCTGAGGATGGCGGCGGCGCATACCGATTATCCCTGTCTTCACATTAAGCCGAAGGCCGAGATGATCTCGGGCAATTATGAGAAGCTGAACACAGAGGTGTATGGCGGCCCGATTCTGAATACCTGGTTTGACAGACCGCTGTCCATCGCCGGCGTTGTTGCAGTTCGCGGGGAGAACGCATTTGCGCCGGAGCTTCGGCTCTTCGATGCGAAGAAGCCGGTTGTGACCTTGCCGAATCTTGCGATTCACATGAATCGGGATGTGAATAACGGTGTGGAGATTAAGAAGCAGGCCGAGCTGCTTGCATTGTTCGGGCAGCTGGCAAAGAAGGATGCGGCACAAGCGGGGGATGAAGAGAAAGAGGCTCCAAGTAAGGACAATTTCTTCCTGCATTTTTTAGCATCACAGCTGAACGTGGCGCAGAAGGATATTCTGGACTTTGATCTGTTCGTATATAATACCGAGGAGGGCTGTCTGGTCGGAATGCAGGAGGAATTCCTGTCCGCTCCGAGACTGGATAATCTGACCTCCTGCTACGCAGTATTGAACGCGCTGATCGAGAACCCGAGGGAGAACGGAATCAACGTGGGCATTCTGTTCGACCATGAGGAGATTGGAAGCCGTTCCAAGCAGGGCGCGGACAGCGCGGTGATCTCGATGCTGCTTGAGAAAGTATATGATGCGATTGGACTCGGACAGGCTGCATTAAAAGACGACATCCTCTCCGGTTTTCTCCTTTCCGCGGACGTGGCGCACGCAGTACATCCGAATCGTTCGGATAAATACGACCCGATCAACCAGGCTGCCATGAACGACGGCGTTGTCCTTAAGATCAACAGCAGCCAGCGGTATACCTTTGACACCGAGGCGATCGGTGTAGTTGTTCAGCTGTGCGAGCAGGCCGGAATCCCCTATAAGAAGTTTGTGAACCACTCCGATCTCGCGGGCGGCGGTACCCTTGGGCCGATTATATCCGGCTGGCTTCCGATGAAGACAGTGGACATCGGTGTTCCGATATTGGCAATGCACTCCGCAAGAGAGCTGATGGGAGTCAGAGATCAGGAGGCAATTACGAACCTGATTGGAGAATTTTACGGACAGAAATAAAAAAATCTCGTCTGACAAAACACAATATATACAAATTTAGATTAAAATAGAGAAAAACTATTGACAAATTTCACAAAATCTGTTATTCTATTAATCGGTCAATACGGAGAAGGTATTGTCCGGAGGATGAAGCAGTGTGAGTGGGCGAAGTGAATAAAGTAAGACAGGAATAATACCACAATGTGCCGCATGGGGGCGGCCGGGAATGGCTGTTCGAAAGCAGAAGGGACCGGAATAGACTTCTGCCTGTGACAGGAAGTTCGGAATTGTGCATTATTTCCTGTCTTATTTTATTGCTTTTTTTCGGAATCGGTGTATAATCTATATAGCTCGGGAAATATGTCGAAACAGGGAAATACATCATATACAATGCAGAACATCATACCATGTCCGCTGCGCGGCCCCGGCAGCCGCCGACGGATGCGCACGCGCCGGGAATTGAATTAGGACACTGCCGAAGAGGCAGCTTGATTAGATGGGAGGCTATAATGAATTCAGATAGAGAGAAAAAAAGAAAACGAAAAAAGCAGCTGACTGTGCTTAACTGCCTGCTGGCGGCGATGATTGGATTATCCGTCATGGCGATTGCAATGCTTGAGAGGGAAGAGAGCAGGGCGGAACAGGCTCTGGCGCAGGAAAGTCAGGCGGGGCAGAAGGAGAACGGGGAGCAGACAGGCGAAGAGAATCAGGCGACGAGAGAGAATCAGACAACCGAAGAGAATCAGACAACCGAAGAGAATCAGACAACCGAAGAGAATCAGGCGACCGAAGAGAATCAGACAATCGAAGAGAATCAGGCGACGAAAGAGAATCAGACAACCGAAGAGAATCAGGCGACCGAAAAGAATCAGACACCCCAAGAGGAACAGACAAGCGAAGAGAATCAGACAGGCGGGCAGAATACATCAGAAGGGACCGGGAATCAGTCGGAGCTTATAACCGGGCCGGAGGGAGGAAGCTCCAAAGAGCAGGAAGGTGAGAAGATGCCGGAAGAATCCCCGATTGTTCCGGAAAGCGCCGCGGTCACGGAAGAGTGGTTCGATGACGCGGTTATGATTGGAGATTCCAGAGTGGAAGGATTTCGCATTCAGGCAGGCTTAAAGAACGCGGCGTACCTGACGGGCAAGGGAATGAACGTCAAGTCAGTATTTACGGAGAAATATATTAAGCAGGGGGAAGAGAAGGTAACCGTTCTTGACGCGCTTAAGACGCTGGAATTCGGGAAGGTATATATCAAGCTTGGTATTAATGAGCTGGGCTGGAAATATCCTGAAATATATATCGAAGATTACAGTAAGCTGATTGACGCGATTCGGGAGATTAATCCGGATGCCGATATCTATATTCAGTCCATTATCGTGGTCAGCAAAGCAAAATCGGAGGCGGATGAAGTCTACAACAATGACAACGTTGCCGGATTTAACGAGCTGCTGCTTGCGATGGCAGAGGAAAAGGACGTATATTATCTGGATCTGAACGAGGTTCTGGCGGGGGAGGACGGATGCCTTCCCGAGGATGCAAGTTCCGACGGGATCCATCTCGGGCCGGATTACTGTAAGGTGTGGCTGGAGTATTTGAAGACACATACAGTATCCAGGTAAAGCAGAGAAGCGGCACATGGGCGCCAGGCGGCCGGAACTTGTCGGCTGCGGGCGGATAACAGATGAATGGAAGAATGGAGAATTCGTATGGTTAAAAAATGGAAGATTACAATTCCGGAGCTGACAGGGAAGGAGAAGCGCAGAGCCTATATTTATCTGCCGAAGTCCTACAGAGAGGATCCGGAAGAGAGATACCCCGTCCTTTATATGTTCGACGGGCATAATGTGTTTTTTGATGAGGACGCAACATTTGGAAAATGCTGGGGAATGAAGGAGTACATGGATTACACGGCAACACAGATGATTATTGTTGCGGTGGAGTGTAATCACAGTCCGGATAATGGGCGTCTGTCGGAGTATTCGCCTTTTGATTTTAAGGGGCCCGGCGTGGGAAAGATTACCGGCCGCGGGCAGATTACGATGGATTGGCTTGTGAACACCTTTAAGCCGGAGATTGATCAGAAGTACCGCACTCTTCCGGCGAGGGAGACGACCTTTATCGCGGGAAGCTCGATGGGAGGATTGATGAGCCTGTATGCGGTAACGCAGTATAATCATATCTTCTCACGTGCAGCTGCCCTTTCCCCGTCCATATGGGTCGCACCGGCGAAGGTGGAGGAGATGATTCTTGGCGCCGATATCGCGCCGGATACGGTCGTATACATGGATTACGGCGCGGAAGAGCTTGCCAACCATAAAAATATGGATCGTAAATTTGCGAGGGCGGTGAACCTTCTGCTGAAAAAAGAGGTTATGCTCAACAGCCGCATCGTTCCGGGCGGAACTCACTGCGAAGCAAGCTGGGAGAGACAGCTTCCGTTCTTTATGAATACGCTGATATACGAGGAGTGAGAAAAAGGAAACGCAGTCCTGAATTCACAGGAATGCCGCACAGACAGCACTGTGGGAATAAGATGGAATATTCTGCTTGATAGGCAGCCAAATAATGGAGGTACGAATGGAGACACAGTATTACAGACAGTATAGTCCGGCGTTAGGCCGCGATATGGAATGCAAGGTATATGGGCATGCGGGGAGACCGGTGTTATTTATTCCGTGTCAGGACGGTCGTTTTTATGACTTTGAAAACTATAAGATGACGGATGCGTGGAGCAAATGGATTGACTCCGGCCGTGTTATGGTATTTTCGATTGACACGATCGATCAGGAGACCTGGTCGAATAAATCCGGCGATCCCCGGTGGAGAATCGAGCGGTATGAGCAGTGGATTCGCTACATCACCGATGAGATGGTGCCCTTTCTCCGCGGCATGGTGAATGAGCGCAACGGCTGGGAGGGCTATCCCGGAGTCATTGTCTTTGGCTGCAGCCTTGGAGCAACGCACGCGGCGAATCTTTTCTTCAGAAGGCCGGATCTGTTCGACGGAGTGCTGGCTCTCAGCGGTATCTATACGGCGGAATACGGTTTCGCCTCTTACATGGACGATCTGGTCTACCTGAATTCTCCGGTGCATTACCTGGCAAATATGCCGGCGGATCACCCGTTCATCGAGCTGTACAACCGCAAAAAGGGTGTAATCTGTGTCGGCCAGGGGCCCTGGGAGATTCCGGAGTCCACAAGATGGCTGGATGGAATTCTGAAAGATAAGGGAATCAAGCTGTGGGTTGACTTCTGGGGCTATGACTGCGAGCACGACTGGCCGTGGTGGTATAAGCAGGTCGATTATTTCGTGCCGTATTTACTGAATGAGTAATAAAGCGGGTTACGGTGTTAGGAACGCGCCTGCGTCGGAGCATTTTACGGAATCGTGGAGGGCTGAAGCAGCTTTGGAGGCAGCACGGAGGCTGAGCGCCGCCTGTGAGATAAAGAAAGGAAGAATTATGAAAAACATTATTTTTATTTCCCCCAATTTCCCTACGAACTACTGGCAGTTCTGTAAGGAGTTAAAGAATAACGGGATGAACGTTCTTGGTATCGGTGATCAGCCGTATGACGAGCTGACGGATAACTTAAAGAACAGCCTGAATGAGTATTACAAGGTAAGCAATCTGGAGAACGATGACGAGGTATATCGTGCGATTGCGTTCTTTACCTATAAGTACGGCCGAATTGACTGGCTGGAGTCCAATAACGAGTATTGGCTCGAAAGAGATGCGAGATTCCGCACGGATTTCAACATTAAGAGCGGATTCCAGGAAAGCGATATTGCCCGCATCAAGTATAAGTCGAAGATGAAGGAATTCTACCAGAAGGCCGGCATTCCGACCGCACGTTATTATCTGGTAGAGGATCTTGAAGGCTGCCTTGCGTTTGTAAAAGAGGTTGGATATCCGGTTGTCGCGAAGCCCGATAACGGCGTTGGCGCTGCGAATACCTATAAGATCAAGGATGACGAGCAGATGAAGAAGTTCATTGAGGAGAAGGATCCGAGCGTTCCCTACATCATGGAGGAGTTCATCAACGGCGCTGTTAACTCCTACGACGCAATCATTGACTCCAATGGCGAGCCGATGTTCGAGACCGGTAACGTATCCCCTGTGTCCATCATGGACATCGTAAATAATTCCGACAATTCGGTCTATTACATCGTAAAGGAGCTGCCGGAGGATACCCGCAGGGCGGGCCGCGCTACGGTTAAGAGCTTCGGTGTAAAGAGCCGTTTCGTGCATTTTGAATTCTTCCGTCTTCTGGAGGATCATGAGGGACTTGGCAAGAAGGGAGATGTGATCGCCCTCGAGGTTAATATGCGCCCCTGCGGTGGATTTACCCCGGATATGATCGACTTCGCACACAACACGGATGTGTACAAGATCTGGGCGGATATGATCGCGTTCGACCGTTCCACGAAGCCCTGCGGCGAGCACTCCTTCTGCGCATTCGCAGGCCGCAGAGACGGTAAGAATTTCGTCATGAGCCACGAGGATATCATGGCGAAATACGGATCCTGCATGAAGATGGTAGAGAGAATTCCGGACGTGCTTTCGGGCGCGATGGGCAATCAGATGTATGTTGCTACTTTCCCGACCAAGGAAGCCATGGATGCGTTCTATCAGGATATCTTAGAGTGCAGAGAGTAAAGGTACATATAAAAAGGGAGAATAAGCGCTTGGCTGTTAGCGGAAGGTTCGGTTCATCATTAACGCGTTTCTTGCGGTTCATTCGCGGCCGGAACTGACTTTCTCATATAGGGGGACTGAATTTGGGCTGTCTTGTTGCATAACAGAGGGAGAAAGTATGCAAGATAATATGCAAGATAATACTCAGGGCATGGATGTGTTCTCATAGGAGATTATAAACCGCCTTTTACAATGACAAATGAGATATGATCGTATGTGTCATCCATTTCGGAAAAAATCGGACGCATTACGGCCCCCTCCTTGACCAGCACGATGAAAGTGGCAAAACCATAAAAGATACCTTGAACGAGGTTTGCGGCGGTCAAGGAGGAGTCGGAATATCAGAGGTGCGTCATCAGCCGCTTATGCCTCACGCAGCTTTTTCTCCACTGCGATAATCTTCTCTGCGATATCGGAGATCTTAACCTGTCCGTAGCAGGCAACTGTAGTCTTTAAGGTATCCTCCAACGGAATGTACCAGCGGCGGTCAATGTTATCAATGCCGACGGCCGCGCCGATGATGCTTCCTGCGGTTCCCGCGTTGCAGTCGGTGTCAATTCCGCCGCATACAGCAGCCGTAATGGTACGGCTGTAATCCATATTTCCCTCCAGAATCGCGAGAACGACAATCGCCATATTATTAATCGTCGCAGCGAACTGCATATGTCCCCAGCGCTCATATATCTTCCTGCAGACCGTGTCATAATCCGGGGTCTCCCGATACCAGCCACGAACGATACGAACCATCTCGGCAAGACGGCTCTTTTCCGGAATTACGGCAAGGCCGCCGTCCAGAATCGTATCCACGGTCGGATTCGCAGAAAGGGCGGCCGCAATGCAGCCTGCGACGAACATACCGCCGTAGGTTCCGTTCTTGACAAGGCTGAACGAGCAGTCCTTGTATGCGCCGAGCGCTGCCTTGCGCAGATTGCCGGGCGCGATATAGCCCCACAGGTCGCAGCGGATCTGGCCGTCAATGCATTCGCGCCAGGGATTCAGAAGTGTCGGAATCTGCTCAACCGGAACTTCGCAGACCATATGGTAGTAAGCCTGTCTGGACGCGCACCAGAACCAGTGATACGGAACATTATCAAGCCAGTTCCTTCCGACGTCCGCGGCAGTAAAATCAAGTCCCTTGGTCTCCGCCAGGTGCAGAGCAAGCAGGGTATAGTTGATATCGTCATCGCACTGGGCGAAATGAATATTGCCCTTGGTGCTGTAGATGCAGTCCTCACGGCTCTTGATGTCGCTTCCGGGCGAGGTTGCCGGAATATAATCCGTTAACGGCCATGCATTTGCACCTTCCAGGTAGCTGCGGATCGCATCTGCGTTCAGACCGCATTCAACAGGCTTTCCGAGAACGACTGCGGCAACGCGGCCGAAGAATGCGCCGTAGATGCGCTTCTTATATGCTTCCTCGCTTAACGGTGCTAATTCCGGAGCCGGAGCGGCAGCAGTTAGAATCTCCTCAAAATCATTTGGCTCCACATAAGGGTAATCCGCGCGAAGCGGCTGCTTCTCTAACTCCATCAGGCGATTGTAAGCAGCCTCCCAGGCCTTCTCACTGTCCTCCCCCTCGTTCTCGGCCTCCCAGCCAGGGAACGGAAGAACGGAATCTCCGTCCGGGGACATAACCGGGATATCGCTGATATCGTAGCCCTCGTCCTCCATCTGAATCAATTCCTGCTTATAAATATGTTTCCAAGTTGTGTAACCAGGCATAGTAAAGTCTCCTTTTCTTACGGTAAAATATTCGTTGCAATATTCATTGCAATATTCATTGTAACATTCCTACTATAATGCTCCTCTGCTCATCAACCAGAACCGACGGATGTGCTGTCAAGTCAGTGCGGGTTAAAAGGACAGCTGCATCGCCTGCGCAAATGCGTCAAAGCGACAGCAGAACCGGACAATGGTCGCTGCCCATGACATCACTTAAGATATCGCTCTCTTTCAAGCGGTCCTTCAGCCGTTCGGACACCAGAAAATAGTCGATACGCCATCCTGCGTTCTTCTCTCTTGCGTGGAACATATAAGACCACCAGGAATAGCGTCCTTCCGCATCCGGATAAAAGTACCGGAAGGTATCCACGAATCCTTTATCCAGGAACTCCGTCATCTTCGCACGCTCCTGCGGCGAGAAGCCCGCGTTCCCGACATTGCTCTTCGGATTCTTCAGATCAATCTCCTTGTGCGCGACATTCAGATCGCCGCACACAATCACCGGCTTCTTTGCATCCAGCTCCTTTACATACGCCTGGAAGGCATCCTCCCACGCCATCCGGTAATCCAGGCGGGCAAGCTCTCTCTGTGCGTTCGGTGTATACACCGTAACCAGGTAAAAATCCTCGTACTCCGCCGTAATTACACGGCCCTCGGTATCGTGCTCAGGGATTGCAATTCCAAAGGTAACCGAGAGCGGCTCGGTCTTCGAGAAGAGGGCGGTTCCGGAATACCCCTTCTTCACCGCAGAATTCCAGTAACAGTGATATCCTTCCGGCGCGAAATCAATCTGATCAGGCTGGAGCTTGGTCTCCTGAATGCAGAACATATCCGCGTCAATCTCTTTGAAAAAATCGGCAAACCCTTTTGTCATGCAGGCGCGGAGCCCGTTGACGTTCCAGGATATTAATTTCATAAGCAGCCTCCATTCTGGGAACACTTTTGTCCGGATAATTGCGCACCCGATACAGTGTATTCCTATAACCGTTTAGTCATACAGCCTGCTGTAATCCACCAGGCGCTTCTTCAACATGGATAAAATATCTTCAATGGACATATCTTTCGCCGTATCCACTCGAATCAGGACGGGCGGATAATTCATCTTCATGTTCATCTCGGCATTCTTGCGCTGTGTATGCTTCAGCTTGTGAAGAAATTCTTTCGTATCCTTCGGAACGACCCCGATCGCCTTCTGACCGAATACATTGACGCTTTCAAACCGGTCGATATCAAGGAAGGAAATAAAACCCGCCGCGCTTGTGCAGGAGCTGTCGATAATTCCGTCCAGCGTTATGGTGAGCAGCGGGCGGGAGTGCAGCGCTCTGGTAAGGGAGATCAGAAAACTGATGCCGAAAAAGATTGTAGCGACAATTCCGATCACCAGATATATAATCTGCCGATAGAGGATGCCATATACAAGCAAGGCGGCGGAAATTAGGAACATGCCGAATCCGGCCGCGGCAAGACGGTTGGCTTTGGAACGTTTCTCCTCAATTACAATATTGTCCATGTGATTCCTCATTTCTGCGCTGCGAGGGTAAGGTATCGGGAAGGATACCGGGAAGCTCTGCGTCAGGCAGCGCGGCCGCAGAACTGTACTTACAAATATTTTATCTGTTATAATCTGAAAAAGCAAGTATATCTGACAGAAAATTGGGGAAATGTGCGTGCATAAGGGACCTTGATTGACATTACCGCGGTAATGCGTTATAATTCGAAAGAACCCGAAGCAAAAGGAGGGTATTTATGTGGAATGAGGACGAAGGCGTCCGGTTTCACATCAAATTTTAATCGTTTTTTCATGACAACTTTCTTGTTATGAGAGGAGAAAAACGATATGATAGAGGTATGTTTCGAAGACAGGAATTCGAGACGGTGACGGATGCCGGCGGTGACTGCACCCCGGCGCGAAAGCGTTCCGGTGAGGCGCTTTCCATTATTATAAGACGGCGGAAAGGCCGAATAAAGAAGGAGATATGCTATGAGAAGCAGTAAAAGTGTTCCCAGAGTGGGAAAGATGGTTGCAGCTGTAATCCTTGTAATTGTGGCTGCGATTCTGGCGTTTGGTTCCGCATACAGCATTACGGAGCAGGAGCAGGCAGTTGTAACAACGTTCGGTAAGGCGAAGACAGTGAGTGAACCGGGACTTCATTTTAAGATTCCCTTCATTCAGCAGGTGCAGAAGGTGGACACCACGATTAAGGGATTTCCGATTGGATATTCGTCGGCAACGGAGTATATTGAGGAAGAGTCTCTGATGATTACGAATGATTTTAATTTCGTAAATGTGGATTTCTTTGTGGAATATAAGGTATCCGATCCGGTGAAGGCTCTGTTCGCCTCCGAGGAACCGGTTGCGATTCTGAAGAATCTGGCGCAGAGCAGTATTCGTTCCGTAGTCGGAAGCTTTGATGTAGACAGCGTGATTACGACCGGGAAGGGCGAGATTCAGGCGAAGATTAAAGAGATGATTGTTGAAAAGTTAGAGGAGCATGATATCGGAATTCAGCTGATTAATATTACGATTCAGGACGCGGAGCCGCCGACAGATGAGGTTATGGAAGCATTTAAGCAGGTTGAGACTGCAAAGCAGGGCAAGGATACCGCGATTAACAATGCGAACAAGTACAAGAACGAAAAGATGCCCGAGGCAGAGGCTAAGATTGACCAGATCTTAAAGGATGCGCAGGCGCAGAAGGAAGCGCGTATTAATGAGGCGGAAGGTCAGGCTGCACGTTTTAACGCGATGTATGAGGAGTACCGCAAGAATCCGCTGATTACGAAGCAGCGTATGTTCTACGAGGCGATGGAGGAGCTTCTTCCGGATATGGAAGTGATTCTGGATTCGACCGATACAGGGGTGCAGAAGATTCTGCCGTTGGATTCCTTGGTTGGTGAGTCGGATAAAGAGTAAGCAGGAAGGGGGAAGTTAGATGGATAACAATGATTGGAGTGAGAGAAAGATGAATCAGCAGGAAGAGAATACACCCCGTTATAAAGAGCCAAGGGGAGTTAAAAAGGGCTGGATCTTTGCACTGGTGATACTGGTGCTTGGAATTATTGTGCTGGGACAGTCCGTTGTGATTACGGAGGAAGATGAATATACATTGATTCGGGAATTCGGTAAGGTGGACCGGATTGTGACAGAGCCGGGGCTTTCGTTCAAGACGCCGTTTGTTGAGACCTCGGAGACGCTGCCGAAGAAGATTCTGGTAATGGATCTTCCGGCTTCGGATGTCATTACGATGGATAAGAAGACCATGGTTGCGGACAGCTATGTATTGTGGCAGATTTCCGATCCGCTGAAGTTCGTACAGACGCTGAACTCGCAGCTCTCGAATGCGGAAGCGCGTATCAGCACCATCGTCTATAATGCGATGAAGAATGTCATCTCCAGTATGTCACAGAACGAGGTCATCAGCGGCCGTGAAGGCAAGTTAAGTGAGGCGATTATGGAGAACATCGGCGATACCATGGACGGCTACGGAATTGTGCTGCTTTCGGTCGAGACGAAGCGGCTTGACCTTCCGAGCGATAACAAGCAGGCCGTGTATGAGCGTATGATTTCCGAACGTAATAATATCGCGGCTTCCTACACCGCCGAGGGTGAGTCTGAGGCGAAGAAGATCCGCACTGCGACGGATAACGAGATTACGGTTAATATCTCCGCGGCAGAAGCGGAGGCGGAGAAGCTGATTGCAGAGGGTGAGGCCGAGTACATGAGAATTCTGGCTGAAGCGTATGCGGATGAAGACAGAGCGGATTTCTATACGTTCGTAAGAGCGCTTGATGCGGCGAAGAATGCACTGACCGGAGACAATAAGACGCTGATCTTATCGTCGGATTCGCCGTTGGTACAGATATTTAATAATGTTGAGTAAAAGAAAGGACCGCCGGATCGGAACCGATTCGGCGGTCCTTTTGTACACATGCAGCAATCCATAATGAACCCTCAGATAACGAGTCTGCAGACAACGAGTCCCCAGATAACGAGTCCCCAGACAACGAGTCTGCAGGAAACGAATCCTCATATAGCGGTGAGCCGGTTACTGCTGCCGTTGAGGCAACTCGTGGTTATTTGCATACAGGAATTCCAGCAGCTTGGAGGGCGGCAGGGGTCTTGAGTAATAGTAACCCTGCATATATCGGACGCCGAGCTTCTGCAGAGCCTTGGACTGTGCGTGAGTCTCAATGCCTTCGGCGACGATTTCTTTATCAAGGCGGGAGAGCATTGCAACAACGCTGTCCAGGATCGTGTGTGGCTTCGCTTTGTCAAAATACGACCAGACGAGCTGCTTGTCGAGCTTGACGTTGGAGAACGGAATCTGAAGCAGATAGTCAAGATTGGAGTAGCCGCTGCCGTAATCGTCGAGGGAGAAATGGAAGCCTGCGTCACAGAGCTGTCGGATATTGGCGTGCATCGTTGTCTCGCTGTAGATTGCAGCTGTCTCGGTAAGCTCGAAATTAATGCTGACCGGGTCAATCCGGTATTCTTCGGCAAGCTTGATAATATCCGCGGCAAGCTCGGTCTGAATAAACTGAATCGTGGAAAGATTGATATCCACGAACGTAAGACCGAATGCAAGGAGATTCTCTTCCGCTATAAAGCGGAAGACCTCGCGGACGACGAGACGCCCGATATCCAGAATGCTTCCGTCGCGTTCTGCAATGCGAATAAATTCGTCCGGTGGAACGTAGGAGTGAAGCTCATCAACGTAAAGTCGGGCGAGCGCTTCCACCGAGCAATACTGGCCGGTCTGTACGTCATAGATTGGCTGATAATGCATCTCAAAGCGATTATTTGAGAGATTTCGTGCGATGGCCTGCTTAATAAAGATCTCCCGGTACAGGCTGGCGGAAATCTCTTCGCCGACGCGCAGAATCGTACCCTTTCCATGCTGTTTGGCTTCCAGAATGGATTGATCGATAATCGCGGAGACCGACTGACCATTGCTCTGGAAGAGCTTTGACTGAAAGAGGCAGATGCAGGCGGTGAGGCGAAGCGTGCTTTTGTTCACCTCCCAATCCTTGGAGAACACCTGCTCTAACCCTTCCAGCGTCTCCTCAGAAGAGATCCTGTTGTTCCTGGATACGAAAGCAAAGATATCTCCGTAGTAGCGATAAACGGCCGCTTTGGGAAACGCGATTTCACGGAACTGATCGGCCAGCTCCTGAATCAGGCGATCGCCGGTCTCAATTCCGAACATGTCGTTGATTATCTTAAAATTATCCAGGGCGACAAGCACCATTTCAAAGGGCTGTTCCCGTTTTTCCAGCTGGGAGATACGGCGGAAGAGCGCGAGGCGGTTATTAAGGCCGGTGAGCGCATCGCGATAGGTCTCCGGATTCTGCAGACGCAGATACATCAGCAGAAGCGAAAGGGTAAGGCCGAAGCCGGACAGCATATAAGATTCCAGCAGGAACTGCAGCACAATACTGATTGTTATGGTACAAAAAATCAACCCGAGTGTTAGCAGCTTTTCGCGTTCAATGCTGCAGCGAAATGCAAAGGTAAAATATACCGTCAGAAGAATGTAAAAGAGAGCGCTCAGATACAAAAGAAAATGCCAGGGGCCGTGTGTATAGGTACCTGTCTCATCAAAATAGAAATACGCGCCGGTAATCGGGTTCAGACACATGGAGATAACTCCGAGAATCGCCGGAATAGACAGCACAAGTAAAAGCGGCAGCTTTTTAGCAGACAGGGAATTGGTCAATCCGAACACATACACAACAAAGCATGGCGGGATCAGATATTGAAGCGACAGATATACAATATTGACAAGCTGGTGCAGCCAGAGTGGAACCGAGCTCCGTTCAAGCAGAAGACAGGAGACAATATTGAGAAAAATATCGGCTATGGCCAGAATCAGAAACCATCCGAAGAACCGCATCTGAAGATCGTCTTGCTGAAATCTTCGGAAAAAATACAAAATCAAAATACCGAGGACAATGAAAGAGGCTATTTCAAAATCAATATTGTACTGCATAAAAATCTCCTGTATAGTAGGTTTATTGAAACTATTATCGCATTATCCGGTCGATTTGTAAAGCATAGAATAAAAAAATGGAAGAAAATGTCACAACAAAAGGACGGGCTGCCGGTTGTGCGGCAGCCCGCCGTTTCGATTGAAAAGCTCAAAAGTCAGAGGATCAGTCATCCAGGGCTGTGAAGCTTCCCGATGCGTAACCGAAAGTGGTGTCGGACGCATTGCGGATGCCGGTAATCGTGTAATAATAGGTCTCTCCCCTGGTAAGTCCGCGGACACGAATCTCGCATTCGTCATCGCCCTTGTCAATAAAACGGCTTGAGTAGAGGTTGCCGTCTGCGTCGGTTACGGTTACGACCGCATCTTCCTGGAAGACAACGTCCTTGCGGAATTCGATATCGAGCTCCTTGTCGTCCAGATCGTATTCCGCCTTCTTCACAGCGACCGCAACGTCGGAAGAAGCCACATCGGATGCCTTCGGAATCTCAACCGAGAAGCTGACCGATCCGTAAGAGCTGGTGTTCTTTCTGCGGACGCCGGAAATCGTAAAGGTATAGGTATGGCCGTAGTCCAGGCCGTCTACATAGATTTCACAGTCGTCTTCGTCGCGCTCTGCGAATTCTGCAGAATAAGTCCTGCCGGTTTCGTCGGTTACCGTGACGGAAGCGGTCTTTTGCCATTTGATATCATAGGTGAAGTCGATGTCTACGTTGGAGTCATCGTTATCTTCCAGATCGATGGAGACTTCCTTAATCTTAATCTTCTTAGTGGTTCCGGTTGTTGTGGTCTCGACAGTATTCTTTTCTACGGTATCGGCCAGTGCCGGAATGCCGGCGAACAGGGACAGTCCCAATCCGAGGGCCAGTGCGGATACCGCGAATGCTTTCATACTCTTTCTCATCATAATCATACTCTCCTTTTCTTAATTCCGTTTTGAATGGGTTTCTTGTCGTTTCATAGAGATAATGCAGGTAGGACATTCTTTATTGCATGGAATTCAAAAAAAAGTTTAATTTTTTTGTTTCCGAATATTCCCTGTTATATTGACTAAAACGAGGGGGCACGGTATAATTAAAAAATATTATGGTGACTGGATGCTGCAGGGCCATAATAGAAGGAAAGTATGGATAGAGAGCAGGTTGACAGAAGAGAGAGGGGGTTCAGCGAATCCCTGAATTTGGAGACTAAAATGGCTGTCAGAAGGTTAATATTGACAAATCGGTCAAAATATTGATTTTCCTATTGACAATTTTGGGGCTGTGTGGTAAATTACAATACCATAAGACGAAGGAGTTGTTGATGCCAGCTGAGGTGTTTTCAACTCCTTTTCTTGCTTTTTGCCGGCAGGTTTGCTTTGGTAACGTACGAAAGTCATGGCAAAAGGAAAAAGCAACCTTATCTTATCTGACAGGGAACTCGTTGTTCTCATGGAATCCGCCGGGGATATAGGCGGATATCCGAAATGCTGTGTGATGGAAGCACAGAGAATAAGGCGATGGATATCGTCATAAAAGAGGAGGAATGAACATGAAGTTAGGAAGACATGTCAAGAAGGCACTGATGGTATTGATGTCCGCAGTTCTTGCAACCGGTATGCTGGCATGTGGAAAAAGCGGCAGCGGCAGCGGCACAAGCGGAAGTAATTCCGGGGATGAAGAGGTTGTAAAGCTGGTGTACTCTTCGGAAATCAGTGAGTGGAACTACCTGGTTCCGTCGTCCGGCGGTACTTGGGCAAACTACATCGATACCCTGGTTGAGTACGATAACTACGGTTTGTGCCAGCCCTGTCTTGCAGAGTCCTGGACCAAGTCGGAGGACGGCTGCACCTGGACCTTTAAGATCAGAGAGGGTGTTGAATGGCAGAAGTACGACGGAAGCCTGTACGGTGAGACCTTAAAGGCAGAAGATTTCGTTACAACAATTAAGTACATCCTGGATCCTTCGAACGCGGCAAGAACCGCCGACCTGCTGTTCGTATTTGTTGGTGCAGAGGATTATTATGACGCAATGGCGAACGGCGAAGAAGCAGATTTCGAGACTGTTGGTGTTAAGGCACTGGATGACTATACACTGGAGTTTACCTTAATTAATCCGATCTCTTATTTCCTGTCGATGCTTACTTACAACTGGGGCTATCCGACCTGCGCGAAGTATCTGGAGGAGATGGGCGAGGATTTTGGTCTTGACAACAAGTCCATCCTGTATAACGGCGCGTTCCTGTGTAAGGAATTCGAGTCGGAGTCCTACCGTATTGATTATGCGAACGATCAGTACTGGGATAAGGAGAACATCTACATTGACAGAATTGAGCGTACCTACAACGCAGAGGAGAGCACGCTGGCAGCAGAGCTGTTCTTAAGAGGCGAGGTTACTTACGCGGATATCCCGACCAACCAGGTTGATGAGTGGATGGCGGATCCGGAGAAGGCGAAGTTAATTCGTCCTTCGAGAGGATCGTCCTACAGCTACTTCTTCCTGTTCAACTTCTGGCCGAACTTCCCGGAGGAGTATGATCCGGATACCTGGACAATCGCGGTTAACAACATTAATTTCCGTAAGTCCTTCTATTATGCATTAGATAGAGAAGCGGCACTTACCGTATATGACTCTTATAATGCGGAGAACTTCATTCTGAGAACCATTACCCCTGACAACTTCGTAGCGGCAGGCGGTAAGGATTATACACAGTTAGGTGACCTGGCTGCAATCACCAACACCGATCAGCACCAGGAGGATAAGGCACTTGAGTACAAGGCAAAGGCAATGGAAGAGCTGAAGGCAGAGGGCGTAACCTTCCCGATTAAGGTTTACATGCCTTACAATACCGGCAGCACCAATCAGACCAACCTTGCACAGGTTGTAGAGCAGCAGCTTGAGAGAACACTCGGCACGGATTACATTGATATCACGATTGAGGGATATCCGGATACCGATTTCCTGAATGTAACCAGACGTGCCGGCAACTACAGCTTCATGATGTCCTACTGGGGACCTGACTACGCTGACCCGTTAACCTACACCGATCCGTTTGCAATCGGCCAGAAGTACAACTACATCTACATGGCTGACGGTATGGCAACACAGGTTGCGGAAGGCGAAGGCGGTAAGCTTGGTTTCGACGGCGGCTACTGGACCAACGCGGTATACGATGAGATGGTAAATGCGGCAGCTGAAGAAGTTGTTGATATTGAGAAGAGATATACAGAACTTGCGAATGCGGAGGCATGGCTGATTGATCAGGCATTTGTAATTCCGTTCGGACGTCTTGGAGCAACCGGTTATGTTGCATCGAACTTAAGTCCGTTCGAGTCGCAGTACGCACCGTTTGGAGTATCGGATTCCAGATACAAGTATCAGCACTACTACGCAGAGCCGATGGATTCTGAGACCTACTTCGCAGAGCTTGAGAAGTGGGAAGCAGAGAGAGCAAAGCGCATCGCTGAGGCTCAGGCAGAAGGCAGAGACTACTAATTCTTTCGCCGGAGTGCGGTAAAAGGAAGAAAAGAGAAGACTGCGGGAGGGGGAGACCCCGCAGTCTTCCCGCCAAAAGACGTAATGCGAGGTAGAAGCTATGGATATGGTGAAATATTGTTTGGGAAGACTGGGAAGAGCACTGATTACAATGGCGATAGTGTTATCTATCGTTTTTTTGTTAATGAGGCTTTTACCGGTTGAAGGTTACTTCGGAGACCGGTCCGACGCGATGAATCCGAAGGTTAAGGAACAGGTGCTCAAAAGCCTTGGATTATTGGATCCCTGGTATGTGCAGCTGAAGAATTTCTGGGTTGATTTATTTCATGGTGATTTGGGACGTTCCATTGTATATCGTAAGAATGTTCCGGTCATGGATATTATATTACCGAAGGCGAAGTATTCGTTCCAGTTCGGTATGGCGGCTCTGGTTCTTGAGAAAGTCATTGGTCTGCCTCTTGGTGTACTGATGGCCAGATATAAGGGCAAGGCGCTTGATAAGTTCGGCAACCTGTACATATTAATTATTAACGCGGTTCCGGCGGCAGTGTATTATCTGCTGATTCAGCTGGGCGGCTCCAGTCTGTTCGGAGTATCCATGCTGTATAAGCCGACCGACCCGACGAGCTGGATTCTTCCGACGATTTCCTTGTCGCTCGGCGGTATCGCTTCCACAGCGATGTGGATGAGACGTTACATGGTTGACCAGATGAACATGGATTATATTAAGCTGGCAAGAGCAAAGGGTATGACGAGCAGCCAGGTGTCGTTCCGCCACGTGCTGCGCAACGCGTTCATCCCGATGGCACAGTCCCTTCCGGCATCCATCTTATTTACAATTTCCGGTTCCCTTTATGTGGAATCCCTGTACTCCATCCCTGGAATGGGCGGTCTGTTAGTAACGGCTATTCAGAGACAGGATAATACCCTGGTACAGGCGATGGTGCTGATTTATTCCGCAATCAGCGTATGCGGCCTGCTTCTCGGTGATATTGCAATGATGATCTGCGACCCGAGAATTAAGCTTACGAAGAAGGGAGGAAGCAGATAATGGGAATATTCAGTCAATTACATTTGAAAAACAGGGTTTACGAGAACATGGCGGCTGACCTGGAGACGTCCGCGACGGAAGAACAGGTTACTGACGATATGTTCAAGCTCGCAAACCATGATATAAAAGAAGCAGAGCAGACGGCTTTCTCCGGATATTCTTACTGGAAGAGTACTCTCAAAGTATTTTTGGGCAGCAAGGTGACCGTGTTTATTCTGATCTTTCTTGCAGCGCTTTTACTGTTCACCTTTATTCAGCCGCTGCTTCCCAATCAGAAGGATCCGATTGAGATTTTCGTGAATCCGGAGACGGGAATCCAGTATAAGAACGTTCAGCCGAACTCCGAGTTCTGGTTCGGAACGAATACAATCGGACAGGATCTCTGGAGCCGTATCTGGTCCGGTACGAGAACCTCTCTGTTCATTGGCCTTTGCAGCGGTGTTGCAACTGCGATTATCGGTATCGCGGCTGGCTGCGTATGGGGCTACGCAAGAAAATGGGATCGTCTCTTCACAGAGATTTATAACATATTTGATAATATTCCGTACACGGTGCTTCGAATGCTGATTACCTACATCATGCGTCCGAGCCTTGGAACGATGATCTTTGTAATGTGTCTGACCGGCTGGATCGGCATGGCCAAATACATACGTAACCTCATCCTGATCTACCGTGATCGTGAGTTCAATCTGGCATCCAGATGTCTGGGAAGCTCGAGCTTCAAGATTATTACCAAGAATATTCTTCCTCAGCTGATATCCGTTATCATGCTGGAGACTGCGCTTGCGATTCCCGGAGCGATCGGCTCGGAAGTATTCTTAACCTACATCGGACTGGGTCTTCCGGTATCGACTCCGTCCCTTGGCAACCTGATCGATGAAGGCCGTGCCGTTATGATGGTAGCATCGCAGCGGTATCAGCTGTTCTTCCCGGTTATCGTTGTATCCGCAATTACCATTTCCTTCTACGCCCTTGGTAATGCGTTCGCGGATGCGTCGGATCCGAGAAACCACAGATAGGAGGGAACGGCGATGGCACAGTATAGAAGAAGCACAGAAAAGCCGATTTTGTCGGTAAGGGATCTGGTCGTAAAGTTCAAGCTCAGAGGCAAGACGCTGACCGCGATCCGCAATATTTCCCTGGATGTCTATAAGGGAGAGAGCCTTGCAATCGTAGGCGAGTCCGGTTCCGGTAAGTCCGTATTTACGAAGACCTTCATGGGACTTCTGGATAATAACGGTTGGATTGATAATGGAGAGATTTTGTTCGGCGGGTATGATTTGGCGAAGTTCAAGAATGAGAAGGAGTGGACGAAAGTTCGCGGTAAGAGAATCGCGATGGTGTTCCAGGATCCGATGACCTCGCTGAACCCGTTAAAGACCGTTGGCAAGCAGATTCAGGAAGCGATTCTGCTCCATAGCAATATATCAAAGGCCGGCGCGAAGCAGCAGGCGATCAAGCTGTTGACAGACGTTGGCATTGACGACGCGGAGAGACGGTATAAGCAGTATCCGCATGAGTTCTCCGGCGGTATGAGACAGAGAGTTGTTATCGCGATTGCAATTGCGTGCAATCCGGAGATTCTGATCTGCGACGAGCCTACGACGGCGCTGGACGTTACGATTCAGGCGCAGATTCTGGATCTGATTAAGGCGCTTCAGAAGAAATTCGAGCTTACGGTTATCTACATTACCCATGACCTCGGTGTGGTTGCGGACGTTGCGAATCGTATCGCGGTTATGTATGCGGGTGATATCGTCGAGCTCGGCATGTGTGAGGAAGTGTTCTTTGATCCGAAGCATCCGTATACTTGGGCACTGCTTAGCTCCCTGCCCCAGCTTGGAATTAAGGGTGAGGACCTGTACACCATTAAGGGTACCCCGCCTAACCTGTACCAGACGATTAAGGGCGATGCGTTTGCACCGCGTAATCCGCAGGCTCTTGAGGTGGACTTTGTAGCAAGACCGCCGTATTTTGAGGTAACGCCGACCCATAAGGCAAAGACCTGGCTGCTCGACCCGAGAGCGCCGAAGGTGGAGCCTCCGGAATATATCAGACGTCTGAGAGAACAGGGGGTGACCTTCAATGGCTGAGCAGAAGAAGACGAAGGATGTACTTTTAAGTCTGCGTGACGTGGAAGTATCATTTGGGTCCAGAAGAAAGAAGTTCGTGGCCGTGAACGGAGTTTCCTTTGATATCTACAAGGGAGAGACCTTCGGTCTGGTAGGGGAATCCGGTTCCGGTAAGACAACGATTGGCCGTGCGGTGATTCGAATTAACCCGACTTCCCGCGGTGACATTATATTTGAAGGAAAGAAGATTAACGGCAAGATCAGCAAGGAGCTCGACCATGAGGTAATCCAGAAGATTCAGATGATTTTCCAGGATCCGATGGCTTCCCTGAATGAAAGAGCGAAGGTTGACTATATTATATCCGAAGGACTCTGCAATATCCGTAAGGATATCAGCGAGGAGGAGCGTTCGAAGCTGGTTGCGGAGGCGATGGCGAATGTAGGCCTGCTTCCGGAGTTCGCAAACCGCTTCCCGCACGAGTTCTCCGGCGGTCAGAGACAGCGTATCGGAATTGCCCGAAGCCTGATTATGAAGCCGAAGCTGATTATCGCGGATGAGCCGATCTCGGCACTTGACGTGTCGATTCGTGCGCAGGTGCTTAATCTTCTGTCCGACCTGCAGAAGAAATACGACCTGACCTACCTGTTCATTGCTCACGACCTGTCCGTCATGCGTTTTATCTGCGATCGTATCGCGGTTATCCATAAGGGCAACATCGTGGAGATGGCGGAGACGGAGAAGCTGTTCGCGCATCCGCTCCATCCGTATACACAGGCATTATTGTCTGCGATTCCGATGCCGAATCCGGTGCTGGCAAAGCAGAGAAAGCTGAAGGTCTACGATCCGAAATGCCACGATTACTCGGTTGATAAGCCCGTATGGACGGAGATTGAGGCCGGACACTTTATTCTGGGCAATCAGAAGGAGCTTGTGGAGTATCGGAAAGAGCTGACAAAAGAGCCAATAAAATAGCGGATAAAAGAGCTGGGAATACCAGAAGGATACATGCCGGGAGTATAGATAATAGAACCGGAAGGAGCTTGAGGGGCCCTGCCGGGATGAGGAAGACCATATCTGCATCTACCATAAACTGCAGAAAGAGCGTTGTTCTCTGAGAATGAGGAGCAGCGCTCTTTTTGTATCATAGGAAATTTCTCCGAAATTCTTTTAGCGTTACAGCAAAGTGGCGCGTTTGCGTTTGCAATGAAATATCGTTATAATCGTAGTATCAAATGAGGAATGGAGGAGAGTGCAAACGATGGATAAGGGGAAGGGAACCCATGTGCGCGCGGCATTTATGAAAGCGCCCTGGACGGTAGAGGTGCGGGAGGTAGCGTTAAAACGCCCGGAGCCGGATGAGGTGGTGCTTCGGATCAAAGCGTGCGGAATCTGCGGCTCGGACCTGAACGGGGCACGGTTATGATGACGGATTCCATTAATACCGTAACGTGATCCCGGACTTTCCAACTGCCGTATCTCCATATCCGTGGCAGGCCAGAAGATATTGCGCGCCTTTGATTGCGAGGTCGCTCTTATTCTTGGGGCCTGCCACAATTCGTCTGATTGGAAGCTTGGTGCCGTCGCTCAGCTTCAGATTAATCTTAATGAACGGAATAATATTCCCGTCCTTTTCACGGAACGAGCAAAAATCCGGATTCCCGGCAGCTCCTTCTCTGCAGTAGAATACAAAGCGATACTCTTCTTCGCTCCGGAAGGTCTCGTGCTTGAAGAACGGAGCATATTCATAAAGATTCATAGCCATTGCGGAGAGCGCAGGCTTGTGCGCCTCGGATTGAGCGGGATGGATACGAAGAGCGTCGTCCGGCCGGTAACCAAAAGTCTCGTGCTCCATAACTGGGAGCCAGGGAATCAGAACCTCTTCCTTGATAATCCGAATCTGTTCCTCCCTGGAATAGATCACGCGTCCCTCCGCGTAATACCGGAATTCTTCCCCATACACATTAATATGTCTGCGAAAATCCTCCGCGCACAATTCCATGCTGTACCCATGACCGTTAGAGAACTCGGACCAGAGTGTAAGCGAGTCCGGATGCGTCGAAAATGAGAGCAGATACATCTGGTGAAATCCCTCCCGAATCCCCCGAAAATGCGCAAGCAGCTGCGCAGCAAATGCTTCCGAGTGCCCGGGATCCGGAATCAGAGAATGGCAGGCATCCTTCACAACCTCTTCAATATAATCAATCTCCGAATAATCATTCAGAAAATTCGCGTGTGTTACCCAGAATTCATTAGTGGATACAATATTCATCAGGGCTTTTGCGGTTGTATAATGATACAGGCTTTCTTCCGGTGCAAGCACCGATATCTGATTCAGCTTTGTGCTCTCTAACAGCTTCATGAAGGGCTCCTTTCCCGCATGACATCATGCATCTATCTCTATGTTCTGTCTTAAGTGTAGCATAAAATATCCCGGTGTGCAACGGTGCGGCAGAATTGGGAAGCATATTATAAAATCTCCTAAAATTTGGTAAGGTACCTTGACATCCGGAAGGGCGGGAGATATAATGGAAAAGAATTATTAAGGTACCTTATAAAATGATTATTAGATGGCTCGCCGCGTGGAGGTACGTTGTAAAACAGGAAGATAACAGGAAAGGAGGAGGTGTTCAGGATGGAACACAAGGATGAGCATTGCCGGAAGCCGGAGATCGGACCTCCGAGGCCGAATCCGCCCCTTCAGGTGATGATGGAGCGCTGCGGACATTTTCTATATCACCGGAGAGGAGGCAAATTGGGGCAGGGAAGGATCTTAAGGGTACTCGGACGATGGGAACGGGAGCATCCGGAGAATCCGGAAGGGCTCACACAGCAGGAGCTGCAGGATATACTCGGAATTCGGGCGGGTTCGTTAAGTGAGATCGTCGGGAAGATGGAAAGCACCGGCTTGATTCAGAAGCAGCGGAGTGACCAAGACAGGAGGAAGATTTGTCTGTCCCTGACGGAGGAAGGAAGAAAGGCCCTGCACGAGGCATTCGAGGAAAATCGAAGGCAGGAGGCGATTCTGTTCGTGGATCTGACGCCGGAGGAACAGAAGGAGCTGGGGCGGCTGCTCGACAAGCTGCTGCACAGCTGGGAGAAGCGGTTTGATCCGGCGCTGTCAGCCGGACACCACAGGCAGTGCGGAATGACAACGGAAACCGGAGCGTGGCCGGACGAAAAACGGAAGCCGGAAGAAGAGACGGGGCCGGAAGAAGAGACGGGGCCGGAAGAAGAGACGAGACCGGAAGAAGAGACGAAGCCGGAAGGAGAGACGGGGCCGGAAGAAGAGACGAAGCCGGAAGAAGAGTCAGCACCGGATAAAAAGAATAGAAAAGAATCAAGAAGGAGGCAGGGATAGTGTTTCGGTATCTAAAAAAGTATTGGGTATTTGCGCTTCTTGCGCCCCTGTTCATGATTGGAGAGGTATTGATGGATCTGGTACAGCCGAGGCTGATGAGTACAATCATCGACGAAGGCGTGCTGGGACTCTCCAATCAGGGCGTGGGCGATCTGAAGCTAATTATCGTAACCGGGTTACAGATGATAGGACTGGTTGCAATTGGAGGAACCTGCGGCGTATTGTGCGGGGTGTTTACCAATCTGTGCAGCCAGAATTTTGGTAATGACATGCGCAAGGCGGCGTTTCGCAAGATTATGGCGCTGTCGTTCGAACAGACAGATCAGTTCTCAACCGGTTCTTTGATCACACGGGTGACGAATGATATTACGCAGATTCAGAACATGGTATCGCAGTGTATCCGTGGATTTGTGCGGAATATTATGCTGTTCGCAGGCGGAATTGCGAGTATGATGCTGCTGGACATCAGCTTCGGTGTGGTGGTTGCGTGCGCGCTTCCGTTCCTGGTGATATGCGTGGCGTTCTTCCTTGCAAAGGTAACTCCGCTTTTCCGGGTTCTTCAAAAGAAGCTGGATCGGGTGAATTCGGTTATGCAGGAGAACGTCGCGGGCTCCCGCGTTGTAAAGGCGTATGTGAAAGAGGAGTATGAAAAGAAACGCTTCGGAGATGCGAATGAGGATCTGGTGGGAACACAGCTGCGGATTCTGACTCTGTCCGCCTATATGACGCCGGTTATGAATATTGTGCTGAATCTGTCGGTTGTTGCGGTTATCTATATCGGCGGAATTCGGGTAGAGCAGGGCGACGTAACGCCGGGCAGCGTTATGGCGGCGATTACATATTTATCGCAGATTCTGCATAGCGTAATGATGTTCGCTATGGTCTTCCAGACGATATCCAGAGGTACAGCTTCGTATCGAAGGGTCAAAGAGGTTATGGACTGCGTACCGGTTATCGCAGACGGCGAGGCGGCGATGATGAGCGGCGAAGCAGCGACGGTGAACGCTGAGGCGGCATTGGCGGACGAGAAAGCGGGGCCGACGCACGGGAAAGCACCACGGAAAGGACCCAAGGGTGCTGCAGGAGGCCGCGTAGAATTCCGAAATGTGTCCTTCGCGTATCCGGGCAGCAGCGGCGAAGCGGTGCTGAACCATGTTAATCTGACCATAGAGCCGGGAGAGACACTTGCGATTCTTGGCGCGACCGGAAGCGGAAAATCAAGCCTTGTCAACCTGATTCCACGGTTCTATGACGTAACAGAAGGGCAGGTGCTGGTGGACGGAGTGGATGTAAAGGATTGGAAGCTTACCGAGCTTCGCGATACGGTCGCAATCGCGCTGCAAAAGAGCGAGCTGTTCTCGACGACGATTCGAAAGAATCTGTTGTGGGGCGATTCGGAGGCGACAGAGGAAGAGCTTGAAAAGGCCGCGAAGGATGCACAGGCCGCGGAGTTCATTCATGCCAAATCGGAAGGATACGATACGATGGTTGCCGAAAAGGGCATGAGCCTGTCAGGCGGTCAGAAGCAGAGACTTTCAATTACCCGCGCGCTGTTAAAGAATGCGAAGATTCTAATATTTGACGATTCCACGAGCGCACTGGATCTGAAGACAGAGGCGAAGCTGTATGAGGCACTTCGGACGCATTATAAAGACGTAACCAAGATTATGATCGCGCAGCGAATCGCATCGGTAAAGGGTGCGAACCGAATTGCGGTGTTGGATAACGGAAATATTGTTGCGTGTGATTCGCATGAAAATCTGATGAAGAGCTGTGAGATCTATCAGGATATTTATCGATCACAGCTGAAAGCAGGAACGGAGGTGAGCGCAGATGAGTGAACCAAATAAACAATCCGCACAGATGTCTGCACAGCCGATCCGCATGCCGGGAGGACGCGGGCCCCGTAATATGATGCAGCAGGTGGAGAAGCCGAAGGAAGGAAAGAAGACGCTTGGAAGGCTGATTCGGTATTTCCAGAAGGAAAAGAAGTTGGTGATCGGTCTGCTTGTGGTCGTTGTCGTACAGGTGCTGTGCTCCGTCTATGCGCCGAATCTGCAGAGTAAGGCGATTGACCGTATCACAGAGGGGGAATTCGACCTGCTTTCGAAGGTCCTAATCAGTATGCTGATCGTCTACGCGATCGCGGGACTCGCAACGTTATTTCAGAGCCTGTTAAGCGCGCATCTTAGCCAGAGAATGGTAAAACGAATGCGGGAGGATCTGTTCGGAAAGATTGTCAACCTTCCGATTAAATACCTGGATTCCCACCCGCACGGCGACATTATGAGCCGAATGACGAACGATGTTGAGAACATTTCCAATACCGTGTCGCAGTCCTTAAGCTCGCTTGTGAGCGGTGTTCTGACGATTATTGGAACGGTTGCCATGATGGTATGGCACTGTTGGCAGCTTGCGATTCTCTCCTGCGTCACTGTGGTACTGACGGTATTTGCAACCAAATTCCTCTCCGGGAAGATGAGAACCTTCTTCCGGAAGCGTCAGGTGCTGCTCGGCAGTCTGAACGGAACGGTAGAGGAGATGGTGACCGGTTATAAGACCGTAGTTGCATATAATCACCAGGATGAGGTCATTCAGGAATTCGAGGATACCTCGGATCAGCTGACCAAGGTTGGTATCATCGCGGAGATTTTCGGCGGTTCGATGGGACCGGTCATGAATGTAATTAACAATATTGGTTTTGTGATTATCGCGGCATTCGGAGGATATTTTGCGATTAACGGAATGATCTCCATCGGTGTTATTTCCGCATTCATCGTGTATGCGAAGCAATTCGGACGGCCGATTAATGAGATTGCCCAGCTCTATGGCCAGATTCAGACCGCCATTGCGGGCGCGGAGCGAGTATTTGCAATTATGGATGAGCCGGAGGAGGATAAGGGCGGCAGCAAGGATATGGAGAAGGCGAAAGGCGTTATTTCGTTCCGAAATGTGAACTTCTCGTATGTGCCGGGCAAGCAGGTGCTGTACGATTTCGACCTGGATATCTACGCGGGACATAAGGTTGCACTGGTTGGCGCGACCGGAAGCGGTAAGACAACGGTTGTTAATCTGTTAATGCGTTTTTATGATATTGACAGCGGCGAGATTCTGATTGATGGAGTGAATATCAAAGATATTGACTGCAATGAGCTGCGCCGTAATACCGCGATTGTTCTCCAGGATACGGTGCTCTTCTCTGATACGATTCGCAGCAATCTGAAATATTCGAATCCGCAGGCTTCCGATGAGGCGATGATCGAGGCGGCGAAGATGAGCAACAGCCATACTATGATCACCCGTCTTGCCAAAGGCTATGATACGGAGTTAACCGAGTCCGGTCAGAACTTAAGCCAGGGACAGAGACAGCTCTTGTCCATCGGCCGCGCATTCCTTGCAGATCCTAAGATTCTGATTCTCGACGAGGCAACTTCAAGCGTTGATACCCGTACCGAGAAGCATATCCAGGATGCTATGGTGCGGTTGATGAAGGATCGCACCAGCGTTATTATTGCGCATCGTCTTTCTACGATTCAGGACGCGGATTTCATCGTCGTTATGGACCAGGGACGTATCGTGGAGACCGGTAATCACGAGGAACTGATCGAGAAGAAGGGACGTTATTACGAGCTTTATATGACGCAATTTGCGGGAAATGCGATCTAAAAGAAGAACAGATGTGAGAGGAGACAGAGGCGGCCGTATCTGATTACATCCGAGTTTTATCGGAAGTGCCGCCGGAAATAATAAGGGGAGAGGGTAGTAATTTGAAATATGAATTCATAGAATAGCAAGAGGATGGAAAAGATGAATGACACAAAAAGTAAGACAACAGACAAAAAGCAAAATATGACAACAGGGAATCCAGGCAGAGCGCTTTTGTTCTTTGCTATTCCGATGATTCTGGGCAATTTGCTGCAGCAGTTCTATAATACGGTGGATTCGATTATTGTCGGACGGTTCGTCGGGGAGGATGCGCTGGCGGCGGTTGGAGCATCGTATTCACTGACTACGGTATTTGTTATGGTCGCGATTGGAGGAGGAATTGGAGCGTCGGTTATTACGGCGCAGTATCTGGGAGCGAGGGAGTATGGCCATGTGAAAACCTCGATTTTTACAGCGCTGCTTACCTTCCTTAGTATCAGTATTGTGCTTGCCCTGTTCGGCTTCGCCGCAAACCGGGCGATCCTTACGGCGCTGAAGACGCCCGCGAACATTTTGGATTCGGCGGTGATGTATCTGCAGATCTATTTTCTTGGACTGCCGTTTTTGTTCATGTATAATATTCTGACTTCGATTTTTAACGCACTTGGGGAATCGAAGGTGCCGCTGTATCTGCTGATCTTCTCGTCGGTTACAAATATTGTATTAGACCTGCTGGCAGTCGGCGTGCTTGGCTGGGGCGTGGCAGGTGCCGCAGCGGCAACGGTATTTGCGCAGGGATTGGCGGCAGTAATTTTGTTCTGTCTGCTGATGCAGAAAATCAGGGGTCTGGAAGAAGCAAGGGTTCCGATTTACGACCGGAAAATGCTCGCAAAGATGGTTAAAGTTGCAGTTCCCTCCATTCTTCAGCAGTCCATCGTATCGATCGGAATGCTTCTGGTGCAGTCCGTCGTAAATGGCTTTGGATCGTCTGTGCTGGCAGGCTATTCTGCGGGAACGCGAATTGAATCGATCTGTGTCGTCCCCATGATTGCACTGGGAAATGCGGTTTCAACCTTCACCGCGCAGAATATCGGTGCGGGAAAGCCGGAGCGGGTCAAGGAAGGGTATCGGGCCGGATATGTGATTGTAGGTGTGTTTGCGGTAGTGCTTTGTCTGGCCCTTGTTCTTGGAAAGAATCCGATTATCTCGGCATTTGTTGATGCGGAGGACGGCAGACTGGCCTTCGAGACCGGAACCGGCTATCTATCGTTCATTGCATGGTTCTTTGTGCTGATTGGTCTGAAGGCGCTGACGGATGGTGTCCTGCGGGGTTCTGGAGATGTGGTGGTGTTCACAATCGCGAATCTGTGCAATTTGGCCGTCCGGGTATTTGTGGCCTTTCGATTCGCGCCGATCTGGGGAGTTCAGGCGGTGTGGTTCGCGGTTCCCATGGGATGGTGCACGAACTATGTGATATCCTTTGTCCGGTATCTGACCGGAAAGTGGAGTAAGAGGCAGCTGATATAGAAAGCCGGAGGGAAACCTCCGGCTTTCTATACCTTATTCGAATACGGTCCTACAGCGGCTTACACAGCGCGATCAGATCTTCGACTCTTGCGGTTGCAAGGCATTCAACCGTATCGGAAGCGCCGTAATAGATCTTGACTTCGCCGTCATCCTCCAGGATCATGCCGCCCGGGAAGATAACATTGGTGCGAAAGCCATCTTCGGTCTCCCAGTAGGTCTCGGGAGTAATCAGCGGTTCTCTGGACATGCCGATGATGCGGGTTGGATCTTCCAGATCCAGAAGCATGATACCGGCATTGTAACACTTTTTCCAGGATTTTTCCCAGCCGAACTTGCCGCGGGCCGGGTCGATGTGAACGGCGTGGAAGAGAACCAGCCAGCCGGCGTCGGTCTTAATAGGCGGAGCGGCGGGGCCGGTCTTGTCGTTGCAGAACGGAACATCCTCGACCGGGAGCAGCAGGGAGGAATCGCCCCAGTAGCGCAGGTCGGGCGAGAAGGAGATCCAGGTATCGAACCGATCCTTGCCGCCACGGGAATAGACCGGGAACGGGCGCTCAAGGCGAACATAGCGGCCGCCGATCTTCTCGGGGAACAGCACCATATTGCGGTTATCCGGCGCGGTCAGGGACAGCACCTGAATCGTCTTCCGATCCTCGGTTACCGCAATACCGCCGCGAAGACCGTGGTTGGTATCAACCGCGAAGCAGAGGTGGATCTTGTCCTCCAGAACGGTAAGACGGGGATCGTAGATCCTGGTAACATCCGGATCACCAAGGCTTTCTTTAGTTAAGAAGGGCTCATCCTGCACCTTCCAGTGAATTCCGTCATCACTGAAGGCAAGACCGATGACACATCCGCCGAAATTGGCTTTCTCCGGGTTAAAATCATAATCGTTGCGGAAGGCCATGATGTATTGACCTTTGAACTTTACAACACCGGCGTTGAAGACACAGCTGGCCGGATAGGGAATATCCTTTGCTGAAAGAACGGGCGCGCCGTCCTGATAACGGTGAATCACAGGGCTTGACACAAGCTCCGGCATCATTTTAGGCATAGCAGTAACCTCCTCAGAGAATTAGACGGTTAAATAACCGATGTACGCAAGCCATTTTAACAGGGAATCGGTCCAGAGAGATACGTGCCTGCAATCCGGGTCGTCACTCCGGTTGGCAAGTCCGAGTCCATGACCTCCTCTTGGGTAAAGGTGCAGCTCGACATCGGTTCCGACTGCATGCAGGCGGCTGGCATAATTCAGGCTGTTGAACACCGGAACACCCGGGTCGGCAGACGTATGCCAGATAAATGCCTGAGGAGTGCCGGGTTCTGCAATCAGGTCGGGGCTGAGCTCCTCGCCTAACTCCGCATGGCGATCGCCGAGCAGGTTCCTTCCGGAGCCAAGGTGTGCGATGCCCTTGCCGAGCAGACTGATAACCGGATAGCACAGAATCTGCGCATTCGGGATGAAATCCTCTTTGTCGATCTCGTCCACACCTTCGAAATCAATCGGCTTATAATACGTTGAGGTCAGCGCCGCGAGATGGCCGCCTGCGGACGAACCCATAATTGCGATTTTGTTCTTGTCGATACCGTACTTCTCCGCGTTGTAGCGAACGGTGCGAACAGCGCGCCTTGCGTCAAGCAGCGGCAGGGGAAAGCGGTGAGGGCCTGCTGATACGGTTCTGTACTGAACGACGAACGCGCAGATACCGGCCGCATTCAGGAATTCCGAGTAGCCGCGGCCCTCATGCTCGGCCTTGCCCCAATAACCGCCGCCGGGCAGGATGACGACGGCTGCGTCGCTTTTCTTTTCTTCCGGGATATATTCGGCAATCGTGGGAATCTCATAGCAGTCACCCGGGGTCTGCTCCCAAAGATTATACTCTTTCAACTTGATGTCCTCCTTAATTGGATTGATTTGGAACATTTCATAGTCAGTTCCATTATACACTTGGAAAGGCCTGCTGGCAATGAAATTTTTGGATAAAATCCTTCAAAATTTGCATTATGAAAGAGCTGATTCCAATTAGCTCTCGGCAAGGGAATCAGCTCTTTTTCATACATTCTAATATGTACATTCGGACCGGCACGCACCGCGCATTATGCCTTCAGAACCTTCTGGCTCTTCCAAAGGAAGATCAGGTACAGAATGGCGGCAACAAGCTGAACGATGGCAGCAATAACGGATAAGATAGCTGCTATAATATTGATCAGCGGAATTGCGCTCACCAGTGTGCATACGATTGCAACAACAGCGCAGATGAAGTTCAGCTTCCAGATCAGAGCCGCGCGATCAACCAGCGCATTATCCAGACCCTGTAACAGACCGGCAGTTGTATTACATACCAGATATACGATCAGGAAGGATACAGCGGTCGAAAGGATGCTGATCAGGCCGCTCATGAAACCGCTGCTGAAGATAACGGCAAGAACGCTGAGTACAAGGTTTACAATCGTCAGGGTAAATGCGTTCTTGTAATCCGCATTCACCTTGGATAAGGTGTAAAAACCAAGTACGGAAATGACGACGCTTGCGATGGACGCGATTGCGCCAAGAAGCGGGATGAAGGAGAACAGGCCTACAATCTGAGCAATGAAAATCAGAAAAAGCCCCTGTCCTACTGTTGCGTTAGACTGACTCATAAGGGAATCCTCCTTTATAAAAAGTATGAATTACGGGCGCGCAGGACTGCGCAGTCTCTTTGTAACCCATTATAACACAGATTATGAAAAATGTAATTAAAATATTAAAAAAATCTAAAAAAAAATTAGCGCTGTTCCGAAACCGATGAAAGAACAAAATCCCGGAATAACCATAACGAGCAACACCCGTTTTCCACTCATAAAGGTCAAAAACGGCTGTTTCCCCGTCAAAATTTCCAAAAACCAATACCAAAACACAATATCAAGCGAAAAAATACATAAAAATGAAAAAAACAAAAAAAACACTTGATTTCTGAAATAAAATGCGCTATAATGCTTTTTGTCCTTAAGGAAAGCTTAAGAACAACGATTACGGATATGCACCGCTAGCTCAGTTGGTAGAGCACCTGACTCTTAATCAGGGTGTCCAGGGTTCGAGCCCCTGGCGGTGCATTTTAAAGTACCGACTTTGTGGACGTAGGAGCCATGGGGTTGGTGCTTTTTTTGCATACGGCCATTCTCACGCGCCACCCTCATTTATCGATTCATTCATAATCCATGAACACATCCGATACCAACCTTCCTGCCGCTCTTCCCTCCATCGAATC
>JAGAPO010000029.1 GCA_017623215.1 Lachnospiraceae bacterium
ATAGGAGTATTCACCGATACCTCCGGTCATCGAACGCAGCTCTGTCGAATAGCCGTACAGGGAGGATAACGGGATATCTGCTACGATCTCCTGCTTGCCGTTATGCAGCGGATTCATACCGAGAACTCTGCCGCGGCGCTTGTTCAGATCACCCATGATATCACCCGTGAACTTATCCGGAACTACAACCTTCAAGGATACGATGGGCTCTAAGAGAACCGGGCCCGCTTCCATGAAGCCCTGCTTAAATGCCTGGATCGTCGCCATCTTGAACGCCATCTCGGAGGAGTCTACCGGATGATACGAACCGTCAACTAACGTAGCCTTCAGTCCAACTACCGGATATCCGGCAACCGGGCCCTTCAATACGCTCTCGGCAATTCCCTTCTCAACTGCCGGGAAGTAGTTCTTCGGAACCGCTCCGCCGAATACTTCTTCGTGGAATTCATACGGCTTCTCCAGATCGCCCGACGGTTCGAATACGATATGTACGTCACCATACTGACCGTGTCCGCCGGACTGCTTCTTATACTTGCCCTGTACGCGCACCTTCTTGCGGAGCGTCTCGCGGTACGGTACCTTCGGCTTCATGAGTTCAATCTCAACCTTGTAACGGTTCAGAAGCTTGCTCACTACAACTTCGAGCTGCTGAGCGCCGATGCCGTACAGGAGGGTCTGACGGTTCTCCTTATCATTCACGATGCGAATGGTAAGATCCTCATCCATAATCTTGGCAAGAGCCTGTGATACCTTATCATCATCGCCCTTGTTCTTGGTCTTATAGCGCATATAGGTATAAGGAGTGGATACGATAATCGGATCGTATTCAACCGGGCAAGCCTTTGTCGCGAGCGTATCACCGGTTGTGGTGTTGCTCAGCTTACCGATTGCACCGATATCGCCGGCGTGCAGCTCAGAAACCTCAATCTGCTCCTTGCCGCGCAGCACGTAAAGCTTCGATAACTTTTCCTCCGTGTCCTTATTCACATTATAAATCAGAGCATCCGACTTCAGAACGCCGGAGCATACCTTAATCAGGGAGAACTTACCGATGAACGGATCCGCGATGGTCTTGAATACTCTTGCGGTCATCGGAAGATCGGTCTTATAATCCGCCTCAAATGGCTCGCCGGTCTTCATGTTCGTACCGGTAATGGAAAGCATATCGGGCGAGCAGAAATACTTGCAGATACAGTCCATCAGCATCTTGGTACCCTGGCCCAACAGACCGGATCCCATCAGCACCGGAACAATCGTACATTCCTTAACGTTATTGCGAAGCGCTAAGGAAATCTCTTCCTGTGTGAATTCTTCTCCGTTAAAATACTTATCCATCAGCTCTTCACTCGTCTCCGCAACCGCTTCCATCAGGCCCTCGCGGCACTCGTTCAGGTTCGGCATGGAGTAATCCGGGATATCACACTCAACGTATTCACTGTTATTATTAATAAAACGGCGGCCGCCCATCTTAACGACGTTAACGAAACCGACGAACTTTTCATTCTCACGAATCGGAATATGGAACGGAGCGATCTTCTTGCCGTACAGCTCCTTTAACTTCTCAACCGTAACGCGGAAACTTGCGCGGTCATCATCCATATCACCTACGAAAAACATTCTGGGAAGATTATACTTCTCGCACAGATCCCAGGCCTTCATTGTACCGACCTCAATGCCGGACTTTGCCGCGATCATGATAATAGCGGCATCCGCAGCTGCAACTGCTTCTTCTGTCTCACCTACAAAATCAAAATAACCGGGAGCATCCAGTATATTAATCTTCACATCGTCCCAAACGATCGGAACCACGGAGGTGCTGATGGAAAACAATCTCTTTGCTTCTTCCTTGTCGTAATCACTGATTGTATTACCTTCTTCTACTCTGCCAAGACGCTTGGTAATTCCTGCTGTATTCGCCAGCGCTTCTACCAGAGTCGTCTTACCGCAGCCACCGTGGCCCAGAATAACAACATTGCGAATCTTTTCCGAAGTGTAAACATTCATAATCTTAGTCCTCCAATACATGATTAGTCAATTAAGGAGAGCAAGCAGAGGTGATTCCGCTATGCTTCTTATCTCAACCGGCCCCATTAACAAAGATTGCCAGTCAAAATCCCAACTGCCGAAGTTTTTTGGGGACATTGGACATTCTCTAAAATTCTTCCAATCAACCCCATGTGTATATTGTACTAAATTTTTTTGAATTTTACAATAGTTTTTCTCAATTTTAACAATTTTTTTCTTTCATTTCGGCACGTCATATTGCAGCTATTTTCTGCTGTTCTTACTTCCCTTTACTTTTTAGCTTTAAAGCGTTGCGGTTTAAAGCAATAGTGTATTGACAGACTTTAAAATTTGCGTTACAATAACAGTCAGTGAAGCAAAGGAGCCTTCTGCACACTTCTCCATATCCGTGCAGGCGCTTTTGCCCTGCAGACAATTATTTTGACAGAACAAAGACAGAAAGGAATTCTATTATGATTATTGTAATGAAGCCGAATGCAAAGCAGGAAGCAATCGACCATATTGTTCAGATCATCCGCTCCAATGGCCTGGAGGTTCATCTCTCCGCCGGACAGGAGGTTACCATCATCGGCGTCATCGGTAATAAGACCAAACTTGCCGATAAGAATCTTGAGATCGCGGATGGTGTGGAGCGCATCGTTCCCGTTACGGAGAGCTATAAGCTCGCCAACCGCAAATTTCACCCGGATTCCAGCGTGATTAAGGTCGGCAATACGACTATCGGAGGCGATGAGCTTGCCATTATGTCCGGCCCCTGCGCGATTGAGAGCCAGGAGCAGCTTATGGAGACCGCGTTCGCGGTAAAAAAGGCGGGCGCGCAGATTCTGCGGGGCGGTGCTTATAAGCCCAGAACCTCCCCTTATGCGTTCCAGGGACTTGAGGAGGAAGGCCTTCGCTATATGAAGGAGGCCCGTGAAGCGACCGGTCTTGCGGTTGTCTGCGAGGTTACCAGCCTTCATGCGATTGAAGCCGCGGTCAAGTATGTGGATATGCTTCAGATCGGCGCCCGAAATATGCAGAATTTCTACTTATTAAAAGAAGCAGGAAAGACCGGGCTTCCGGTTCTGTTAAAGCGCGGCCTTTCCGCAACGATTGACGAATGGCTGAATGCCTCCGAATATATTATGGCGGAGGGCAATCCGAACGTTGTATTGTGCGAACGCGGCATCCGAACCTTTGAGACCGCGACAAGGAATACGCTCGACATCAGCGCAGTTCCGATTATCAAAGAACGCAGTCATCTCCCGATTATCGTGGATCCGAGCCATGCAAGCGGAATCCGCAGGCTCGTAAAGCCTCTGGCTATGAGCGCGGTTGCCGCAGGCGCGGACGGTCTGATGATCGAGACCCATCCGAATCCCACCTGTGCCCTCTCCGACGGCCCGCAGTCTCTGACCTTCCCGCAGTTTGAGACGCTGTGTGAAGAACTGCGTCCTATCGCATCTCTGATGAGCAAGCATTTTTAAGGAGGCAGCTTATGAATTGGAATGTAGTTGGCTTTATCGGCTTCGGCCTGATCGGCGGCTCCCTTGCACGTGCATTAAAGGAACAGGAGTCAGCGCCGAAGATTATCGCCTACAATTATCATACCGGGCAGACCCCAAAGGGTCTTGCCCTTGCCCTCTCCGACCACGTACTTGATGTGGTAACAGAGGATATGAACGACCTTGCGGAATGCGATCTGATATTTCTCTGCGCACCGGTGCTTAAGAATATCGAATATCTGTCCGCATTAAAACCGATTATAAAAAGGGACTGCATTCTGACTGACGTTGGAAGTGTCAAAAGCAACATCCACGAAGCGGTAACTGAGTTGGGTCTTTCTGCGCAGTTCATTGGCGGTCACCCGATGACCGGCTCGGAAAAGACCGGTTATGAGAATTCATACGCGATGCTGTTGGAGAACGCCTACTATATTCTGACTCCCTGCGCTGAGACTCCCGCCGATGTAACGGATGCTATGTACGCTCTCGTTCAGTCCTTCGGCGCGCTGCCGATTATTCTGGACTGCCGCGAACATGACGATATCACCGCTGCGATCAGCCACGTTCCCCACATCATCGCCGCGCAGCTTGTCAATCTGGTAAAGGACAGCGATGACCCTTCCGAGAAGATGCGTCTGCTTGCCGCAGGCGGTTTCAAGGATATCACCCGTATCGCTTCCGCTTCTCCTGTCATGTGGGAGAATATCTGCCTGACGAACACAAAGAGCATTCGCCGTTTTCTGAACCGCTACATTGAATATCTCAAAGAAGCGGACCTTGCGCTTGCCGAGGAAGATTCCGATGCTCTTTACCGCCTGTTCGACGAGGCCGGTACCTACCGGAACGCGATTCCGAACCGCAAAAGCGGCGCAATCCACAAGGTATATGAGATTTTCCTTGATATCATCGACGAAGCCGGTGCGATTGCAACGGTTGCAACTCTGCTTGCAACAAACCATATCAGTATTAAGAATATCGGAATCATTCACAACCGCGAGTTCGAGGAAGGCGTCCTGCGCATTGAATTCTATGAGGAATCCGCTGCCGGACTTGCCAAGGCTCTGCTGACCCGGTATCGTTATACCATCTACGAACGGTAAGCCCTTCCTCTTTTGCCGAAAAGCATGCTTTTTTTGCATGGGACTTTTCTTGTCCCTCAAAATATGTTATACTCTTAACAAGGAAATACGCGCCGTAGTCTCATGAATTCTCGGCGCTCTGTCTGTTAATGTAACTACAAGGGGGATCGAACCATGAAAGAAATAACTGTACCCGCCAGAACGGACGAACTTGATCGGGTTCTTGATTTTATATCCGAACAGCTCGAAGAATACGGCTGCCCCATGAAATATTTGATGCAGATTCAGGTGGCAGCAGAGGAAATCTATGTGAATATCGCTCATTATGCCTACCATCCGGATGAGGGACTGGCAACGATTCGCTGTACGGTCGGCGGAGAACCTCTGGAGGTCTCGATTACCTTCCTTGATAATGGCCGTCCTTACAATCCTCTCGCCCAGGAAGATCCGGATGTCACACTTTCTGCAGAAGAACGCAGGATTGGCGGCTTAGGCGTATACATGGCAAAAAATCTGATGGACGGGATTTCGTATCGTTCGGAGAATGGGTGCAACATTCTTACGATTAATAAGCTTTTAGCAGAATAAGGACAAGATAATAAAAAAGGGATGTTGCAAGACAGATTTCTCCGCGGATGGTACCCGACTGCCAAACCGATACCATCCGCAGGGAAGCCTCTGCTGCAGCATTCCTTTTTTTATATTTCGTCCCTATTGCTACGCTTCTGCAGATTTCTTTTCCTTCTTTCTTACCGCCCTGTCAGCTCGGTACACTCCCTCTCGATACCGGTAAGCGGATAAAAACAGGCCGCCCCAAAACACCCGGCGCCTGAATTCTTCATCCGCTTAACAAGGACAGATAATCTTCTTATTAATTGATAAACATCGCATCTCCAAACGAGAAGAAACGATACCGTTCCCTCACCGCCTCGTCATATGCCGCAAGCACGTGCTCCCTTCCCGCAAGCGCCGATACCAGCATAATCAGCGTGGATTCCGGCAGGTGAAAATTCGTAATCAGGCAGTCGAGCACCTTGAACTGGTATCCCGGATAGATAAAGATCTCCGTATCTCCATCCCCCGGAACCACCCTTCCGTTCTCGTCCGCGCAAGACTCCACGGTTCTGCAGCTGGTTGTTCCGACGCAGATTACTCTGTGACCCTCTCTCTTCGCGCGATTAATCTTCTGGGCTTCCTCCGGAAGCACCTGATAATGCTCGGAATGCATGTGATGATTCAGAATATCATCCTCCTTTACCGGACGAAAGGTTCCGAGACCGACGTGAAGTGTCACATTTGCGATGACAACGCCCATCTCTTCGAGCTTCGCGAGCAGCTCCTTTGTAAAATGCAGTCCCGCTGTCGGCGCGGCCGCGGAGCCTTCGTATTTGGCATAGACAGTCTGATAGCGGTTCTTATCCTTCAGCTCATGCGTAATATACGGCGGCAGCGGCATCTGGCCAAGCTTATCCAATATCTCCTCAAAGATTCCCTGATAATGGAACTTCACAAGGCGGTTGCCCTCTTCCACCACATCCAAAATCTCCGCCGTCAGAATTCCGCCTCCAAAGCTGACCTTCATCCCGGGTCTCGCCTTCTTGCCGGGCTTCACAAGCGTCTCCCAGACATCATTCTCCCTGCGCTTCAACAGCAATATCTCAATCTTCGCGCCGGCCTGATACGGAGTATGTCCTGACTGGACCGAAACCTCCTCCGCCATGCGCTCTCCAATCAGACGCGCCGGAATCACCTTGGTATTATTGATAACCAGACAATCACCCGGCTTCAGATATTCCACAATATCTGTAAAATGCCTGTGCTTTACTTCTCCGGTCTTCTTATCCAGTACCATCAGCCGGGAACCGGACCGATCCTCTAATGGATCCTGTGCAATCAGCTCCTCCGGCAACTCGAAATAAAAATCCTGTTTTTTCATCGTAATCTCCAATCCTTTCATTTCACAGGAAAAAGCTTCACACTTTTCTCTGAAATGAAAAGAGCAGACCGCACATCCGCCGCCTGCTCTTACTATTCTCATTATGAGCCCGAATTACTTCACATCCTTGATGCTGAAGCTTACTCTTCCGAGCTTATCCTTGCCAAGGCATACCGCCTTAACAACCTCGCCAAGCGTCAGAACATCTTCAACATGCTCGATTCTCTGCTTGCAGACCTTGGAAATATGAACCAGGCCTTCCTTGCCGGGTGCGAACTCGAGGAATGCGCCGAACTCCTTGATGCTGACGACCTTGCCCTCTAATACCTGTCCCTCTTCGAAATCGGATACAATGATATTGATGAGCTTGATTGCCTTCTCAATTCCTGCCGCGTCTGTGCCGCATACCGATACAGCGCCGTCATCCGTAATATCGATCTTCACGCCGGTCTGCTCGATAATCGCATTGATGGTCTTACCTCTCTGACCAACAACCTCACCAATCTTAGACGGATCAATCTTGATCTGGACGATCTTCGGGGCGTACTTGCTGACCTCTGCGCGGGGCTCGCTGATGCAGGGAGCCATAATCTCATTCAGGATATACTCTCTTGCTTCCTTCGTGCGGTAGATCGCCTTCTCGATGATCTCACGGGTCAGACCGTGAATCTTAATATCCATCTGGATTGCGGTGATACCGTCGTGCGTACCTGCAACCTTGAAGTCCATATCGCCGAAGAAATCCTCAAGACCCTGAATATCGGTCAGGATGATATAATCATCGTCGGTCTCACCTGTTACAAGACCTACGGAAATACCTGCAACCATCTTCTTAATCGGAACGCCCGCTGCCATCAGAGACAGAGTGGACGCACAGATACTTCCCTGAGAGGTGGAACCGTTCGACTCCAGTACCTCGGATACGGTACGGATTGCGTAAGGGAACTCGTCCTCAGTCGGAAGAACCGGAACCAACGCTCTCTCAGCGAGTGCGCCGTGACCGATCTCACGTCTTCCCGGGCCTCTCGAAGGCTTTGTCTCACCTACGGAGTAGGACGGGAAATTATAGTGATGCATATATCTCTTGCTGGTCTCGTTCTCATCGATTCCATCCAGTCTCTGCGTCTCAGCCAGCGCGCCGAGCGTAGTAACGGTCAGGACCTGTGTCTGACCTCTGGTGAACATAGCGGAACCGTGAGTTCTGGGCAGAATGTCAATCTCTGCCGCCAGCGGTCTGATCTGTGTAATCTTTCTTCCGTCCGGACGCTTCTGATCCTTTAAGATCATCTTGCGGACGGTCTTCTTCTGGAACTTGTATACTGCCTCGTCAATTAACGGAATCCAATCCGGATTCATCTCAGCATAACGCGCTTCCAGCTTATCCTTAATCTCGCGGATGTTCGCCTCTCTTACCTGCTTCTCATCCGTAAATACTGCAACCTCCATCGCTTCCGGAGTGATGAAGGATACCATATCCTCATACATATCCTCAGGGGTATCGATGTGATCATACTCGTGCTTCGGCTTACCGCACTCTGCAACGATGGTATCGATGAATGCGATTACCTTCTGATTCACCTCATGAGCTGCGAAAATCGCCTCGATCATCTTCTCCTCCGGAACTTCCTGAGCACCGGCCTCGATCATGATAACCTTCTCTCTTGTAGAAGCAACGGTCAGAGCCATCGCAGACTTCTCTCTCTGCGCACTGGTCGGGTTAAATACCAGCTCGCCGTCAACCAGACCAACCTGGGTGGAAGAAGTCGGGCCATCGAACGGAATATCCGAAATTGCGGTCGCAATAGCGGAACCGAGCATAGCGGTCAGCTCAGGGCTGCAATCCTGATCCACACACAGAACCAGGTTGTTCAGCGTAACATCGTTCCTGTAATCCTTCGGGAACAGAGGTCTCATCGGACGGTCAATAACGCGGGATGTTAAAATCGCGTTCTCGCTTGCCTTACCCTCTCTCTTAATGAATCCTCCCGGAATCTTACCTACCGCATACAGCTTCTCCTCATACTCAACGCTTAAGGGGAAGAAATCAACGCCCTCTCTGGGCTTCTCGGACGCGGTTGCCGTCGATAATACAACGGTGTCGCCATAATGCATCAGTGCCGCGCCATTCGCCTGCTTTGCAACTCTGTCAACATCAACCGTCAGAGTTCTTCCTGCAAGCTCCATCGAAAAACTTTTGTACATAACAGACTCTCCTTTACGATAAACTTCACTCCGACTATAACCGCTCGGTTACAGCCGCAAAAAAACCGCGAGAAATTGCCCCGCAAGGAATCACCCGCGCTATAGCCGTGGAGATGCCGAAACAACTGAAAAACACACCGACCTCCTGCACACTCCCTTTGATATGCTTTTCAGAAGTCTCGGAATACTCTCCACGTCAGAGCACATTCAGAAAATTCCGTCCGAAAATTCCAAATCACTCTTACAGCTGATTATATCACATATCTCTTTAAAATACTACCCCCTTTTTTTAAAAAGCACGCTCTCCCTTCCTATTCGCTCCCCGTTTCAAAGCCATTCTCCTTTCTTCTGCGTTCCCGTTTTATACTTATTTTAGAGAAACATTAGATTTCCTTTCTTTTTTCCGAAAAGTAATGTGTTGAATTTTCCTGGCAAGTGTCGTATAATGACTAATAATGCCCTAATTACATTCTTCACTTAAGGGCATTCTTATCGGCATGAAATCTGCTTACAAACCGTTTTTCATGCTTTTTCAGGCAACAATTTGCGGCCGGTACTCCCGAACAGGGTTCCGGCAGAAATGGAGACTATATGGAACATACTTTATACAGACTCGGTGTGGATATCGGTTCTACTACCGTTAAGATCGTGATTCTCAATGAAAAGAACGATATCCTTTTTTCCGATTACCAGCGTCATTTTGCAAATATTCAGCTGACACTTGCCGAACTGCTTGCGAAGGCCGAGGAGAAGCTCGGTTCCATCGAAGCGGCCGCCGCCATCACCGGTTCCGGCGGTCTTACGATCTCAAAGCACCTGAACATTCCGTTCGTTCAGGAGGTTGTGTCCGTTGCGACTGCACTCCAGGACTACGCCCCTCAGACTGACGTTGCGATTGAGCTCGGCGGCGAGGATGCAAAGATCATCTATTTTACAGGCGGCATCGATCAGCGCATGAACGGTATCTGCGCGGGCGGTACCGGCTCGTTCATCGACCAGATGGCTTCTCTTCTTAAGACGGACGCTGCCGGACTGAACGAATATGCAAAGAATTACCAGGCGCTGGATCCGATCGCGGCGCGCTGCGGCGTATTTGCAAAGTCCGATATCCAGCCCTTAATCAATGACGGCGCGACCAAGCCCGACCTCGCGGCTTCCATCTTCCAGGCGGTCGTGAATCAGACCATCAGCGGTCTTGCCTGCGGTAAACCGATCCGCGGCAATGTCGCGTTCCTCGGAGGCCCCTTGCATTTCCTGACCGAATTAAAGGCGGCATTTATCCGGACACTTGGGCTTTCGGGCGAGCAGATTATCGCCCCGGAGCATTCCCATCTGTTTGCGGCAATCGGTGCCGCGATGAACTGTGCAGATGATGCGGAGCGTATCTCCATCACTGCGTTAAAGGATCGGTTGAACAGCGGAATTACCATGGAGTTTGAGGTAAACCGCATGGAGCCGTTATTCCGGGACGAGGCGGATTACGAAGCCTTCCAGACCAGACATCAGCAGCATACGGTCCGCAAGGGCGATATCGCGAACTGCCACGGCAACTGCTATTTAGGCATTGACGCCGGTTCGACCACAACCAAGGCTGCCGTCGTCGACGAGGACGGTACGCTTCTGTACTCGTTCTACAGCAATAATAACGGAAGTCCGTTAAAGACGACGATCGCTGCGATTAAAGATATTTATACCAAGCTTCCGGCGGACGCGAAGATCGTCCGCTCCTGCTCCACCGGCTACGGCGAGGCTTTAATTAAAGCCGCTCTGATGCTCGATGAGGGCGAGGTTGAGACGGTTGCACATTATTATGCCGCTGCATTCTTCGAACCGGATGTTGACTGCATCTTAGATATCGGCGGCCAGGATATGAAATGCATTAAGATTAAGAATCAGACTGTTGACAGCGTTCAGCTCAACGAGGCCTGCTCCTCCGGCTGCGGCTCCTTCATTGAGACGTTTGCCAAGTCCCTGAATTATCAGGTCGCGGATTTCGCAAAGGTTGCGTTATATGCGAAGAACCCGATTGATCTGGGCTCGCGCTGTACGGTATTTATGAATTCCAAGGTAAAACAGGCACAGAAGGAGGGTGCGACCGTCGCGGATATCTCCGCCGGTCTTGCGTACTCCGTAATTAAGAATGCGCTGTATAAGGTTATTAAGATTGCGGATCCAAAGGATCTGGGAAGTCACATCGTCGTTCAGGGCGGTACCTTCTATAATGACGCGGTGCTCCGAAGCTTTGAGCGCATCTCCGGCTGCGAGGCGGTACGCCCCGATATCGCGGGTATCATGGGCGCGTTCGGTGCGGCGTTAATCGCAAGAGAGCATTACAGCGGCGAGGCAACCACCATGCTTACAATTGATCAGATCGCAGATCTGCGCTTTGAGACCAGCATGGCTCGCTGCAAGGGCTGCACGAATAACTGTCTGCTTACCGTGAACAAGTTCACCGGCGGACGCCGCTTTATCTCCGGCAACCGCTGTGAGAAGGGCCTTGGAAAGGCAAAGAACGAGGAGAATATTCCCAACCTGTTCGAATACAAGAACGAGCGCCTCTTCTCCTACAAGCCGCTTGAGGAGAAGGATGCGAAGCGCGGAACGGTCGGTATCCCGAGAGTCCTCAACATGTACGAGAACTATCCGTTCTGGTTCACCTTCTTTACGAAGCTTGGCTATCGCGTCATCCTCTCGCCTCCGAGTTCGCATAAGATATATGAGCTTGGAATTGAGTCGATTCCAAGCGAATCCGAATGCTACCCGGCAAAGTTAGCGCACGGACATATCTCCTGGCTGGTCCGCCAGGGTATCAAATACATATTCTATCCCTGCATCCCGTATGAACGCCCGGAGGTAAAGGGCGCCGGCAATCACTACAACTGCCCGATTGTCACCTCGTACGGTGAGAATATCAAGAACAACGTCGAGGAATTAAAGACGGAGCATGTGGATTTCCACAACCCCTTCCTCTCTTTTGAAAGCGAGGAGATTGCGACAAAGCGCCTCGTGGAAATCATGCAGGAGCACAGCCAGATTCCCGCTCAGGAGACGGCAGCAGCCGCCCATGCCGCTTGGGAAGAGATGGCCGCTGCAAGAAAGGATATGCAGCGCAAGGGCGAGGAGACACTGAAATATCTGAATCGGACCGGACGCATGGGAATCGTGCTCGCAGGACGTCCCTACCACATCGATCCGGAGATCAACCACGGTATTCCGGATCTGATTAACTCCTACGGAGCCGCCGTCCTGACCGAGGACAGCATCTCCCATTTGGGCGAGGTCGAGCGCCCGCTCATCGTTGTCGATCAGTGGATGTACCACTCCCGACTGTACGCGGCCGCCTCCTATGTCAGAACCCAGCCGAACCTTCAGCTGATTCAGCTCAACTCCTTCGGCTGCGGCCTGGATGCTGTAACGACGGACGGCGTCAGCGACATCTTAACCTCCGCCGGCAAGATTTACACGGTATTAAAGATCGACGAGGTCAGCAACCTCGGTGCTGCAAGAATCCGTATCCGCTCGCTCTTATCCGCGGTCCGCGACAGGGAACGCAAGCACTATGAGCCCAAGGTCGTCTCCGCCTCCTACAAGCGCGTCATCTTTACCAAGGAGATGCGCAGGGAATATACGCTGCTGTCTCCGCAGATGTCGCCGATTCATTTCGATATCTTAGAGCCCGCGCTTCGCTCCTGCGGCTACCATGTTGACGTGCTTCCGAGCAACCGAAGCGCCGTGGATGTCGGCTTAAAATATGTCAACAACGACGCCTGCTACCCTTCCCTGATCGTCGTCGGACAATTCATGGAAGCGCTGCTTTCCGGCAAATACGATGTCAACAGGACGGCTCTTCTGATTACGCAGACCGGCGGCGGCTGCCGTGCAACGAATTATATCGGCTTCATCCGAAGGGCTCTGAATAAAGCTGGACTTAGCCAGGTTCCGGTCGTCTCCTTAAGCGCAAGCGGCCTTGAGAAGAACCCCGGCATGACATACACACCTAAGATGCTGATCCGTGCGATACAGGCAGTCGTATACGGCGATATCTTCATGCGCGTCGTTTATAAGACAAGACCATACGAGCTGATTCCCGGTTCCGCCAACGCCCTGCATGACAAATGGCGTAAGATCTGCCAGGACGCTGTCACCCGCGGTAACTGGTCCGAATTCAAGCGGAATATCCGCGGAATCGTGAATGATTTTGACGAGCTCCCCTTACAGGAGGGACTTGTAAAGCCCAAGGTCGGAATCGTAGGCGAGATTCTCGTTAAATTCCTCCCCTCGGCGAACAATTATCTGGTCGATCTGCTGGAAGCCGAGGGTGCGGAAGCGGTGATGCCGGATCTTCTGGATTTCCTGCTCTACTGCGCGTACAACGGTAATTTCAAGGCGGATTACCTCGGCAAGAGCAAGAAGACGGCAGCCATCAGCAATCTGGTCATCCGGCTTCTGGAATTCTGCCGCAAGGAGTCAAAGGCAGCTCTTTCCGAAAGCAGACGCTTTACTCCGCCTCAGGAGATTTCCACGCTTGCCAAGATGGCAGAGCCGATCGTTGCGATTGGCAATCAGACCGGCGAGGGATGGTTCTTAACCGGTGAGATGATGGAGCTGATTCACTCCGGCGTCAAGAATATTGTATGTACACAGCCGTTTGGATGCCTGCCGAACCATGTAGTCGGCAAGGGTGTTATTAAGGAGCTTCGAAACCATTGCCCCGATGCCAATATCGTAGCGGTTGACTACGATCCGGGCGCAAGCGAAGTAAACCAGCTGAACCGCATTAAGCTGATGCTGGCAACGGCTGTCAAGAATTGTGCGGCTGAGCATTGAGGCGTGTGACGGAATAGATCATAGATAGGACGCCCGAGAGCCGGGCACATGGCGAAATGTCGAATTCTTCCATGTGCCCGGCTCTCGGGCTGTGTATTGGCTTTGTACTACACGCTTACTGCGCTGTCACTGCGCCTCCGTTCCGGCTCCCAGGGCCGCATCAGCCTCCTCCCATCCTTTTACTTTCCCGCCTTCCGAAACTCCTTCGGTGTCGTCCCATACTTTTCCCGGAACATCCGGTGAAAATAACTTGTATTATCATACCCCACCGAATAAATCACATCCGCAACCGGCAGACTCGTATTCCGCAAAAGCTCCACCGCCTTGTGAAACCGTTTCTGCTGCAGCAGTTCTTTGAACGTAGATCCGGTGCTCTTTTTCACCAGGCGGCTTAGCTGATAGACCGACTGATTCATCCGTTCCGCAATCTCCGTCAGATTCGCGCTCTTATAATTCTCTTCAATCTCCTTCAGCACAGCCAATACGAGCTGATTCTCATACTGAAGTTCTCTATTCTGCTCTATTCGATCCGTATAATTCAGAAGCTGCAGGAATAAAAGCCCCATTGTTGTCTGATTAATCCTTCGATTATTTGCCTGACGGTGCTGAATCGACCATACCATGTTCTCCACCAGATTCTGTACCGGAAGTGCGTCCGCAACCTTAAAATGGATATAATCGGCGCCCCCCTTATCCCCCTGGAGGCTTCCGATCAGGAAATCCTTGAGCACATTGTCGCTTTCAATCATCTCAAATGCAACATCAAAGAATTCCGGCAGAACAATAAAGTTGACCGCGATATCATTCTCCCCCGCCGCCTCAATCTCCTGGAACGCATTTTGGTTCAGGAACAAAAGCTCGCCTTCCTTCAGTACCACTTTGCTCGTATCATTAATCGTATGTGTTGTGCTCCCGCTGCACATATATATAATTTCGATATAATTATGCCGGTGCTTTGGGAAATGAACGAATCGGGTATGCGTCCGCACATCAATCAATTTCCCTTTTTCCAACATCTTTTTGCTGTCAATCACAAAATCCTGATTCTCTGTATAGCGGGTCTGCTCTACTCCCGCTTCCCCGCTTAGGATACTCCTCTCTTCCTCCGTGATCTGTCTCAGCTCTTCGATTAACTCTGCACGCATCCGCTGTTCCCCTTTCTGCCGGAATCGTTATTTAGGCATTTCTTTCTGCCAAAAAGGGCGGCTTACGCCGCCCTTCCCAAACACGTATGTTCGTATCCGTTCTTCCCTTTATCCCTGTTATTTGCTCATGCTCAGAAGCTTGTTCTTTAACTCGCCCTCGATACGATTCAGCTCCAATTCCGCCTCTCTTCTCTTCTGACGGCCTTCCGTCTGAATCCGCATTACCTCATCCAGAGTGGAGATCAGCGACTCGTTCGTCACCTTTAAGGTCTCGATATCAACGATACCGCGCTCGGATTCCTTGGCGGTCTCAATCGTAGCCATCTTTAACGTCGCTGCGTTCTTCTTAAGCAGCTCGTTCGTCATGTCCGTAACTTCTCTCTGAGCCTTCGCGGCCTGGCCGGAATGCGCCACGCCAAGTGCAAGTACCATCTGGCTCTTCCAGAGCGGAATCGTGTTCACCAGGGTGGACTGAATCTTCTCGGACATTAACGTATCATTATTCTGAACCAGTCTGATCTGCGGAGCCATCTGAATCGAAATCATACGGGTCAGCTCCAGATCGTGGATCTTCTTCTCAAAGCGATTGCAGAGATTCGCAAGGTCGTTCGCCGCCTGCGCATCCTCCGGAAGTCCGCTCTGCTGCGCCTTTGCCTGCAGTGCCGGAAGCTCCTCGCTCTCAACCTTGGCAAGCTTCTTCTTTCCGGCCAGAATATACATGGACAGTTCCTTGAAATATACCTTATTCAGCTCATACAGCTTATCCAACATCGCGACATCCTTCAAAAGCTGAACCTGATGATTCTCAAGAACTCTGGTAATCTTATTCACATTCGACTCCGCATTATCATACTTTGCCTTCATAGCGGTCATCTTATTGCTCGTCTTCTTGAACAGGCAAAGGAATCCCTTATCTTCCTCTTCCTCAATATCAAAGCTCTTAAGCTCCGTTACAACATCGCTTAACATGTCGCCAACCTCGCCCAGATCCTTGGTTCTGACATTATTCAGCGCAGACTCCGAGAAATCCGCAACCTTCTTCTGCGCACCGACACCGTACTGCAGAATCATATTCGAATTCGACAGCTCAATCTTGGAAGCGAACTCATCCACCATGCGGCGCTCCGCCTCTGTGAGCGTACTCTCGTCAAACACCGGAGCCTCCGGCTTCTTTCCCTCAGCCTCAGGCTGCACCGCAACCGATGCTTCCTCCTGCAGACCGTCAAATACCAGCGTAGGGGCCGGAATCGCCTCCTCCGCAAAATCTAATGTTACCTTCGTCTCTTCGTTCACTGTATTATCCTCCATTCTTATAAAATCAAACAAATCTTACCGGTTACTGACTGAAATGCTCGCCCGTCAGCCCTTCCTGGGCCAGCATCGTCTCAAGCACCGAAATATCCGTGGACACATCCATCGCCGCATCCTCGAACATGCTGTCGAACAGCTTCTCAAATGCGCTGTTGATAGTATCCAACGTCGCCTCAATCTCAAGCTTCGCCTTTCTTATATTATCACCCTGAACCGGCTGTGCGTCGAATTCCCGGTAGGCATTCACTAACTTCAGCGTCGTCGGCAGATAATAATCCATGAATTTGTGAAGCTCATCCGTCTGCTCGGGATGCTTCTCCACATGTGTAAATATCTTATCAATAATCAGCTCCAGCCTTGTCAGCTTCCTTGAAATATCCTCGCCCGGAATCGCATCATTCGCTTCCCGCATCTGTCTGATATACTCTCTGCCCTCCGCGATAACCACACGCAGCTCCTCCGGAATATCCGTCTCCTCCTGTCCGCCTTTCCCGGATCTGCTCTGCGCTTTTGCAGCTTCCTTCTCGCGTCTGGCCTCCTCAAGCTTTGCCTGACGCTCCTCCTGCGCCTTTAAGACAGCTGCTCTCTGGCGTTCCTCCAGGGAATTCTGCGCGCTCAGATACTGCTCGAACGAATCATGTGTCAGCATCAGACAGGACTTCTGCTGATCCAGATGTCCCTCCGGGAACATGCGAAGCTTAATCATCTTCTGCAGATCCTTCACCAGGAACTTCTCTGAACGGTTCGTGCGGTAAGCCAGCTCCCGTATCGCAATAAAGGTCTTTCCCCTCAGCTCGCGTACATAAGAACGGAATCGCGAGACGCGCTTTCTCTGCAGGATTCCCCTCACTGCCATAGCGCCGCTCACGAGCAATAACGGACAGAATACGACCGTAAATACCCGGATAAAATTCTGCACATCCGACCAGGAACCGCCGACTAACACGGTCATTGCCCAGATAATCGCCGCAAGTGCAAGCGGCCCGAACACCATAAATCCAAATACAATATATAACACTCCGGACACCCTTCCATGAGGGCTCGTGCTGACCGGAAAGGTAGAACGGTTCTGATACCTGCTCTGAGCCTGATTCCCGTAACGCTGCCCTGCCTGGCCGCCGGAATTCTGACGATTCGGCACAGCCTGGAGCTCTTCTTTCGTCCGCATCGTATTCGTAAATGCAGGTGGGACCTGCCCTCTGTCCGCCTCCCGATACTGCGCCGCGCTGCCCTGTCCAGCCCTTCCGGAACCGCTGTAACTCCTGCTGCCCGCCTGTGCTCCCGCAGCACCATAAGAGGAATTCTGCGCCGTATGATACCCGTTCCCCCTCGCCGCGTTCTGCCCCGCAGCATTATAAGCGTTCCTCTGTGCGCCCTGGCCTGTCTGGCCATAAGCACCCGACTGACTGACCCGTCTCATCGCCTTCTCCCGCTCGTTCACTTCCCGGTAGGAACCATATACGGTTCCCTCTGCGTCCGTAACACTCCCGCGATTCGGTCTTTCAGCCGTTCCCTCACCGGCACTGCCGTCCAGATTCAGGCTCTTTCTTACCTCGGCAATGGTTCCGTTCACAGTATCGCCTATCTTTTTATTTAAATCCTGGAAATCCATACTGTTCAGAGAATCCTGAACAATATCTCGGATCTGCTCTCCAAAATTCTTATTCTCCATGTTGCTCATCAATCCTCCAGACATCTCTTCGGCCTTCCGCCACAGCAGGAATTGCCGTCCGGACACGCCCGCAGGCGGCTGCCAGTTCCCGGCGCCGCCCCTTTGTATTCTATCATACCACATCTGAAATAGTTTGACAATTTGAAAAATGCATTCTTATCCATTTTTAAGAAAATCTTCAGAAGCCTTTATTCCAAGCTTATCTCCCATTCGAATCCGCGTCTCATACCCGTCCTTTGTATTCTTAAGCAGATCCTCCCTCACCTGAACTCTCCCCTTCTGGACCGCAACCAGAATCGTAGAGCCTCCGAATTCAAATCTCCCCTTTTCCTTCCCCTTGACCGCCTTCCCTTTTCCCTCGTAGTTCACAATTCTGCCCACGCACATCGCTCCGACCTCCATCTGAAGGACATCTCCAAATTCTTCGCTGCGTATGCAGGTATACTCCCTTGTATTCTCCTTATAGATCGGATAATAGTCATTTGCAACCGGATTCACCGTATGAAAATATCCGTCCACCTTACGGTTCCCCGTCTTTGCTCCATCCGCCGGATAACAATATCGGTGATAATCATCCACCGTAAGCCGAATCACGAACAGGAAGCCTCCCTCATATCGCTTTGCAAGCCCGGAATCCCTCAGAAGTCGGCGCATCGTATATGGGGTGTTTTTAATCCGGAACCTCCCCTTTTCCGTAATCGGATACACGCTTACCTTGCCGTCCGAAGGACTGATAAGCCAATCCGGGTCAAATGTTGTCTGCCTCGCTTCTTTACAAAGCCTTCTTGTAAAGAACTCATTATAGGTTCGGTATACCGTCTCCTCATACCGTGTCATATCAATCCGATATTCCTGAATCGCACTCGCGATCAGTCTTGCCGAAACCGGCTGGTTCATGAACCAGCCGACAGCCTTCGAGAATCCCGCCCCCGTAAACGGTTTCAGCAATATTCTTCCCGCCGCGTGAGTATAAAGCGCTGCAAGCAGCTTATCCTGCCCGTTCTCAGTCTCCACCCTCGTTCCGTCCAATTCCGCATATTTCATCTCAATCTCCAATCCGGAAACATTTCAAATTCCCGCATGAAAAGGCACTTTCCATTTCGAGCCGCCTTTCCTCTCTACATCCGCTTCCCTATCAGGCAACCAACCAACACGACAGCAGCAGCTACAATCACCCAAGTCGTCGCCTTCCCCGGCTTTTTCACTTTAAAATTCGTAATAAATAAAATCGCGATTACGAGCATCGCCGCCATCAGCATAGACGCAAAGCGCTCGTTCATAATGCTCCGCATCAGATACAATACCGGAAATATCAGAGCAATCGTCGTCACCGGAAGTCCCTGATACTCCTTTCGATTCTCCTCCGTCTGCTCCTGGCGTTTCTCCTCCGACACGTTAAAAAATCCAAGCCGAATCACCGCCGCCAATATGTACAAGACCATAATGCATTTTGCCGGGATGCTGCGCATTCCCATCGAATACGCGAGCAGCGCCGGAAATACGCCAAAACAGATCAGATCGCAGAGCGAATCAATCTGAATTCCGAACTTCTTCTCATCCGCCGTTCTGCTCTTCATCGCCCGCGCAATCTTTCCGTCGAACATATCACATCCGCCGGACACCAGCAGGCAGAATACCGCGGCCGTAAAATTGCCCTCGCACGCAAGGGTAATACCGAACACGGAAAATCCCAATCCAATATACGTTAATATCACAGAGTAATTATAATATCCTATCATCTGTACCTCCCACCTCCGCGTCAATCCCCTGACCCGGTTTCCTTTCATCCTTCTAATTTGCTATCCTTCCATTGTTCCATCTATCTATTTCTTCTCCCTATTCTGCTGCGCGCTTTTTTTCCAAAAGCTGAGAGATTCCGGTCACGGCGGCGCTTAAAATAAGCAGCACATAATAGCTGATTCCTCTGCTTAACAGCATGGCGGGCAGTACCCTATCCTCGCCGAACACCGTCGGAAATATCCGCAGGAACAGCCCTTCGCTGATTCCCATTCCTCCCGGAAGCGGCAGCATATCGACCGAAATCGAGATGACCGCCTGAAGTGACGGAAGCAGCACAATCCCATCGCCCGATCCTCCGAATGCCAGATGCACCAGATAAGTGACCGCGAACAGGCAGATTCTCTGAACCAGCGTAATCAAAAATACATTTCCAATGACGCCCGGATGCTCGACGAAGAATCCGGCCGCCGCGTGGTATTCATCCATGGCGTTCGACCATTTCCGGCTTCGTTCCTTCGACGGCTTCAGCAGATGACAGCGTTCCGCCAGTCCAAGCAGCCCCATCACCGCTTTTTTTGCAAATCCCCTGTCAAATACAATCAGAAGCATTGCCGCGACGCAGACTACGTTCAATGCCATTCCAAGGAAAAAGACCCCCTTCACCTCCGAGATCCGCATCCAGAATTCCCCGTTCCCAAACAGACACAAAAGCGCTCCTAAAAATACCAGCACAAATTTGTATGTAATCGTTACAATCAGTAAGACGAGCGCGGAATCCGTAAGCTCGATTCCATTCCGTTTCATATAATAGACCTGTGCCGGCTGCCCTCCTGACGCGGAGGGCGTAATACAGCTGAAGAAAAATCCGATAAAGGAATATCGGATGCAGGAACTAAGAGCCGCCTTTTTTCCAAGCTTTCCAAGCAGGTACCGGATGATTACGGATTCCCCGCATACATACAGAACCACCAGCACAACTCCCGCCGCAAGCCACTCCTTTCTTGCCTGCGCCACTGCGGAAAGAAGCTCCGGCATATCCTGATCCCGAAAAAGATACCAAGCTGTCGCACCAATAATCAGAACCAGGAACAGGATATTAAACAGATTCTTTCGGGCATTCGTTTGTCTCTTCATTCGTACTCCCTCCTTCCGAAAGCTGGCTTAATAAAAGGATCGGAAGCCGAATCCGAACCACATACATTCCGTCTTCGATATGCGACTCCATCTCCCCGGAATGCAGTTTTATAATCTCCATGCTGCTGACAATTCCGACTCCGTGGCTTTCCTGGCTATGCTGCGTCTGGACTCCGTTCCTGCCGACAATGCATAATGAATTCTCACTCAAGAACGCGCGGTACTGAATTGTCTCTCCCTTTTTGGCATATTTAATCAGATTTCCTTCCAGATTGTTAAATACCCTTCGAATCTGTACCACATCCACTTTCAGAAAGAATTCCTCTATAAGCTCCGCATCAAGCCGGAATTGATATCCCCGATCCGTCAGTTCCTCCTTCATATTATTCAAAAGGAACTGCACGAACTCATTTCCCGTTACCAGTTCCGGATGCAGTTCGTAGTTATGGCTCTTATTCACAAAATACAGGAACAGGTTATCCGTCAGGTCTTTGATCAGGTATGCTCTGTCCTTAATCTTCTCGAGATATTTCTCTTTTTCCTCCGGAGCCTTCCTGGAATCCAGGCATAGATCCGTATAACTGATCACCGAGGTCAGCGGGGTCCGAATATCGTGGGATACTGCGGTTACCAGATCATACTTCTCCTGCCGCAGCCGCTCTTCCTCCTCTCCCCTCTTTAGCAGCTCTGTACTCATCCGGTTCAGGCTGTCCGCAAGCTCTCCCAGCTCATCCCGGCGTTTCATCTCAATCTTCCAGGATAAATCTCCGCTCTCCAAGATCCGGATTCCATCCTCCAGTATCATGATATCGCGCACAATCTCTGCCACTCCCCGCAGAATCATCCAGCAAAATCCAAGGATACATCCTGCTGCAATGATAAAATCCGCCTGTTTCTCCAGCTTATTCTTATAGACCATTCCGACATACAGCACCGCGGTCCCATCCGGAAATACAATCGGATAGCCGATTCCGGTCTGGGAATCCACTCTTCCCGTTACTGCCTTCGGCGCATATTTCAGCGCATAGTTCTGCGTATCGTATATGACTCGGTTATTTACAATAAGCTTGATGCTTAGCAGCGAATTCTCTCTGTCCCATTCCCGGATCTCTTCCACATCCGAAAGCGTAATCTGATATTCCGACACGTATTCCTGGAATTCCTGTGCGGTCTCTTCCGACTGTCTCTCCAGCATTTCCTCGGAAGAATATAATTTTGTCAGGGCAAACGTCTCCAAAAAGGTAAGCGCCCACCAAAGGCCCAGTGTAATTACAATGGAGGCGGCAATCTGAATCAGCAGCTTCTGCCCAAGCTTTGAAACACGTATCCGCCTATTCCACATAATACCCCCTTCCCCACATACTCTTAATGTATCTGGGATTTCTCGGATCTTCTTCGATTTTTCGCCTGAGATTGCTGATATGAACTACAATCGTATTATTTTCCGTGTAGCTGTATTCCTGATTCCACACGGACTCATAAAGCTGCTGTGCACTGAATACCTTTTTTGGATAGCGTATCATCAATTCCAGAATCTCATACTCGATTGGCGTCAGAACAACCTCTTTTCCCGCCACAGATACAACCTTATCCTCCCCGTCCACCACCAGCTCTCCGCTGCGGTAGCGCCGCTGTCCCTTTCCTCTCGTCGGCCGATATTCATAATATCTTCGTAAAAGCGCCTTTACCCTGGATACCAGCTCCACATTGGAAAATGGTTTGCCAAGATAGTCGTCCCCGCCCGCCGCAAAACCGGCAACCTTGTCCTCTTCCTGCGTCTTCGCAGTCAGGAACAGGATTGGTGCAAGTGTCTTCTCTCTTATCTTCCGGCAGGCTTCCACCCCGTCCATTCCCGGCATCGCAACATCCAGAATGCATAAGTCGATCGAAGAATCGGTATATGCCACTGCTTGATCCCCAGTCGAAGCCCGTACCACCTCAAAGCCTTCCGCACCAAGCAAAAGCTCCAGAATGTCGAGGATATCCGGTTCGTCATCTGCAGCGAGTATTTTAAACATCTTATGCGCCATATTTCTTGTCTCCCACCTGTTATTCTTCTTTTAATTATATCATAACTCATATCAAAATCGGCGCAAAAAATTGTTAAGAATCATTAAGACTATCGAAAGAAATCCCTCCGTTCTTCCGTAATATTATTTTGTTCCTTCCAAAAGCATTAATTTCAGATGGAAGTCATCCGATTGATCCGCCGTTTACGAGTGGAAATCCCATACACTTGTCCGTGCTTCCAAGCATCCCACCATCCATGAGGGTGTGACCGCCCGTGCGTTGGAGAAAAAGGGTATTATCTCTGACCGCTGCGAGCTTAACAGGCAAACGCAGCATGGGTAAGCACATTAAAGCGGTCAAGCCGGAGTTGGAAGATGCGCGAAAACAG
>JAGAPO010000030.1 GCA_017623215.1 Lachnospiraceae bacterium
CTCCTTCAGACCAATCCGGAGAGCCTCTGATCAAGCAAGCTTGTCAGAGGCTCCCCGGATTGGTCTGACTCCGCCCTTTACGCACATTATCCCACAGATGGGTGGGTTTTTCAACTGGTAAAATTCTTAATTTGTTTTAACTTTATTTCCTGCCTTTTTTATTTTCTTATCGCTTCTGAATGGTGCATCCGAATTGTCCAGGATTCTTTTCTTGTTTTTCCTATTGTCCTTACATAAATGGCACGGGAATTGCAAAAGGCGGAATCTTTATTGGATTCCGCCTTTTGGGGTTGTTGTATGTTCTGTATAGATTAGCCTTCTACGCTGTAGTTCGGTGCTTCCTTCGTGATGTGGATGTCGTGAGGATGGCTTTCTTTTAAGGAGGCTGCCGAGATCTTTACGAAGCGTCCGTTCTTCTTTAAGGTCTCAATGTCGGGTGCGCCGCAGTAGCCCATTCCGGAACGTAAGCCGCCCATCAGCTGGAATACGGTGTCTTCTACGCTGCCCTTGTATGCAACTCGTCCCTCAACACCCTCGGGTACCAGCTTCTTCGCGTTGGTCTGGAAGTAACGATCCTTACTTCCGTTCTCCATCGCTGCGATGGAGCCCATGCCACGATATACTTTATACTTTCTTCCCTGGAACAGCTCATAGTCTCCGGGGCTCTCCTCACAGCCTGCGAACATGCTGCCCATCATGCAGACATTCGCGCCTGCTGCAATTGCCTTGGTAATATCTCCGGAGTACTTGATTCCGCCATCCGCGATAATCGGAATTCCGTATTCCTTCGCAACGGCGTAGGCATCCATGATTGCGGTAATCTGCGGTACACCGATACCTGCTACGACACGTGTGGTGCAGATGGAACCAGGTCCGATACCAACCTTAACGCAGTCAACACCAGCTTCGATTAAAGCTCTGGTTGCCTCACCTGTTGCCACATTACCTGCAATAATCGCCAGATCCGGATATGTGTCTCTTACCATGCGCACAACCTTTAATACGTTAGCCGAATGACCATGCGCGGTATCAATTACGATTGCATCTACATTCGCCTTCACCAGCGCGTCTACACGCTCCAGGATGTTAGCGGTAACGCCGACTGCCGCCGCACATAACAGACGTCCCTTGTCATCTTTCGCCGAGCAAGGATACTTGATTGTCTTCTCGATATCCTTGATGGTAATCAGACCCTTTAAATTGCCTTCGTCATCTACAAGCGGAAGCTTCTCTTTTCTTGCCTTGCCGAGAATCTGCTTCGCTTCCTCTAAAGTTACGCCCTCTTTCGCCGTAACCAGGCCCTCGGAGGTCATGGATTCTTTAATCTTCTTTGTGAAATCCGTCTCGAACTTCAGGTCACGGTTCGTAATAATACCAACCAGCTTTCTTCCCTCCGTAATCGGGACACCGGAAATTCTGTATTTTCCCATCAGATCGTTCGCATCCGCCAGGGTATGCTCGGGGGATAAATAGAACGGATCGGTAATAACTCCGTATTCGGAACGCTTAACCTTATCTACCTCTTCTGCCTGCTGCTCAATCGTCATATTCTTATGGATAACGCCGATACCGCCCTGTCTGGCCATCGCAATCGCCATTCTGTGCTCCGTAACGGTGTCCATTCCCGCGCTCATGATCGGGATATTAAGCTTGATCTTCTTTGTCAGCCAGGTCTCAAGATTTACCTGGTTCGGGATAACTTCCGAGTAAGCCGGTACCAGTAACACGTCGTCAAAGGTAATTCCTTCACCGATAATCGTTCCCATTTCAAAATTCCTCTCTTTCTGTGAAAATATTCGTTAATATATTCCATATAGGTTGATTTTTACAAGTATACCCCATGCTCCCTATAAAAGTCAACCCATATTTTTTAATAAATTTAGACTGTCTGCCATCCTGTTTTTTCACATAATATAGATTTTCATAAAATTGTGTTACTTTTTCGCACAAAATACTTTATTGCGTTACAACGTCAATTCTATCTTGCGCCAAGCTCGGCCGCATTAGCGACATTCTTCCTGGTCCGCACGCATGCGCACTCTGCCCGAAGCGCTTTTTATTTCACGAAATAAAAAAACACACCCGCGGACTGCCGCCCTGCGGCATGCTGTCTCACCGGATGTGTCTACTGCCGCTCGCTTAATACTCCGAAATCTTCCGGGGCGATTTCAGCTTCATGCAGGAAATCATCTTTTCACTTGGCTCGAAGAGAATCCTTGTTGTCTTCTCGCCTTCTCTATGAATAATCTCATAAACCTTCGCGTTCGGGTCGCCGGATGCAAAATTTCTGACCTTGACATCATTCATATTCTTGTAACTGTCAAGCGAATGTGAATTCGTCGGCGCCACTAATTCTACCTGCTCCATCTGAATTCTCAGCGCATTCTTTCTTCTTGACTTGCCCATGATCTTATCAAAATCAAGCTGTCCATCCACAAATACATACTCGTATTCCACGTTAAAGTTGGGCAGCAAAAAGAAAATTCCAATCACACCGAGCATTCCTACGAACATTACTATTGTGTTCATCATCAGAAACCCGACTAAAATAATAAGTACAACCGCCGCAATCAGTCCAACCTTCTGCAGCAGAACCTTGCCGTTATTCTGGCGCTTACACCCCGCTTCCGCGTATAACTCATTCATTGTTGAAACCTCCTGTCCTTCTCTTTCCTTTCGCTTTTGCTATTTCTTCTATTATACTCGATTGTACAGAAAAAAGAAAGACTAATCTTCAAATTTCATAAATTAATTAGAAATTTTCTGCCGTCTTACCGCTCCTGTGCTTTTCGTCCCGATAATCTTCTGTCCCCGTGCCCTTTTAGGGCCTATAAACCAAGCAGCGTCCTCCTCCCCATCCCGGTTCGAAGAACGCTGCATCTATTCGTTCTGAGCTTATCGCGCTTTCGCTTATTACTGCTTCTCCTTCAGCAAATCTCTGATCTCGGTCAGCAGAACGACATCTGCAGGCGGAGCTGCCGGAGCCTTCGGAGCCTCTTCCTTCTTCTTGTGGAAACGGTTCAGAATCTTAACAACACAGAATACGACCAGCGAGATTAACAGGAAATTGATAATCTGCTGAATAAAGCTGCCGTACAGAACCGCAACCTCCGCCGTCTCCTCGGTTGCCTCCTCCAGCACGATCTTGAACTCTGAAAAATTAATTCCGCCGATCAGCCAGCCAATGAATGGCATCGCAACCTGATTCACCAGGGAATTCACAATCCCGGTAAATGCGGAACCGACAATCACACCGACTGCCATGTCCACTACGTTGCCCCTTGAAATAAACTTTTTGAATTCTGCCAAGAATCCGCTTGCCTTTCCCATCTCTTGTACCTCATCTTCCCAATGTATTCAAAAGCCAACCGGCTTTTCTCCGGAAGCTTTCTTCACCTTTCATCATAGCATATTTCTGCCGAAAATGGAAGTATTTCTTTGAAAGAAAAAGAGGCGCTACACACCGATTGTAATAACCGACGATACAGCGCCTTTGATTCCTCTTATACGATTCCAAGCTCAGCTTTCCGGCAATGCCGGAACGAATGATGCCTTACGGAGTACATCCGTTGGATTACATCATTCCCATTCCGCCTGCGCCGCCTGCTGCTGCAGCCGCAGGAACTTCTTCCTTAATGTTCGCAACAGCGGATTCGGTTGTCAGGAAGGTAGAAGCAACGCTTGTTGCGTTCTGCAGAGCGCTTCTGGTAACCTTAACCGGATCCAGGATGCCCGATGCAACCATATCAACATACTCCTCAGTCAGTGCGTTAAAGCCGATGCCTTCGCCGGCTTCCTTCACCTTGTTGATAATAACTGCGCTTTCCAGACCTGCGTTGTCTGCGATGCAGCCAAGAGGAGCCTCGAGAGCCTTTAAGATGATCTTCGCACCGGTCTTCTCATCGCCCTCTAACGAAGCCGCAAGCTCTGCAACCTTCTTGGAAGCGTGGATATATGCGGAACCGCCGCCTGCTACGATACCTTCCTCAACCGCAGCTCTTGTTGCGTTGAGAGCATCCTCCATACGAAGCTTGTTCTCCTTCATCTCAGTCTCGGTTGCTGCGCCGACACGGATAACTGCTACGCCGCCTGCCAGCTTCGCCAGTCTCTCCTGAAGCTTCTCCTTGTCGAACTCCGAGGTAGTCTCCTCGATCTGAGCCTTGATCTGGTTCACTCTTGCAGCAATCTCATTCTTATCGCCCTCACCGTCTACGATGATGGTGTTCTCCTTCTGAACCTTAACGGACTTCGCACGTCCAAGCTGAGCTAAGGTAGCCTCCTTTAAGTCAAGACCCAGCTCGTCGGAAATAACAGTACCGCCGGTCAGGATTGCGATATCCTGCAGCATAGCCTTTCTTCTGTCACCATAGCCGGGAGCCTTAACAGCAACAACATTGAACGTACCTCTTAACTTGTTGATAACCAGCGTTGTAAGAGCCTCTCCCTCAACATCCTCGGCGATGATTAAGAGACGTGCGCCGCTCTGTACAATCTGCTCTAACAGAGGAAGAATCTCCTGAATATTGGAAATCTTCTTATCGGTAATTAAAATGTAAGGATTATCAAGGTTAGCTTCCATCTTATCCATATCGGTGCACATATAAGCGGATACATAACCTCTGTCGAACTGCATACCTTCTACCAGGTCGAGCTCGGTCTTCATGGTCTTGGACTCCTCGATCGTGATAACACCGTCTCCGGATACCTTCTCCATCGCGTCTGCTACCATCTCGCCTACGCTGTCATCTCCAGCGGAAATAGCGGCAACTCTTGCCATCTGCTCTTTGCCTGTAACCTTGGAGCTCATCGAAAGAATCGACTCTACTGCACACTCAGTCGCCTTCTTCATACCTTTTCTTAAGATAATCGGGTTAGCGCCTGCTGCCAGGTTCTTCATACCCTCGCTGATCATTGCCTGAGCAAGAACCGTTGCGGTTGTCGTACCATCACCTGCGACATCGTTCGTCTTGGTTGCAACTTCCTTTACGATCTGAGCGCCCATGTTCTCAAACGCATCTTCCAGCTCAATTTCCTTTGCGATAGTAACACCATCGTTCGTGATTAAGGGAGCGCCGTAGGACTTATCCAGTACAACGTTTCTTCCCTTCGGTCCAAGCGTAACCTTTACGGTATTCGCCAGTTTATTCACACCTTCATACAGAGCGCTTCTTGCTTCTGCTCCTGCCTTAATTTCCTTTGCCATGATACTTATTCCTCCTGTTCAATTAGTCCTCAACAACTGCAACGACATCGCTCTGCTTAACGATAATGAACTCCTCGCCGTCAAGCTTAACTTCCGTACCTGCATACTTGGAATAGATAACCTTATCGCCAACCTTAACTTCCATCTTAACTTCCTTGCCGTCGATCACTCCGCCGGGACCTACTGCAACAACCTCAGCCTGCTGGGGCTTCTCCTTTGCCTGACCGGGCAGTACGATACCCGATTTGGTTGTCTCTTCTGCTACTAACTGCTTTAATACAACTCTGTCACCTAAAGGTACTAACTTCATTGCGATTCCTCCTTTAAATTACACTCTGCTTTTCTTATCAGATCGGCGGTCTCTTAAGAACCGCCCTGAGTCTGCCAGGTATTCTTTGGTCTCCATCAGTTATTAGCACTCACTCGACTCGAGTGCTAACCGATAAGCATATATTAGTCAATTTACCTATTTTATGCAAGTTTTGAGTTCGCATATTTTCCGAACATTTCAATTATAATCTCTTAAATACTCTTATATACTCGTTTATTCTTACTTTTTTAAAAATATCAGCATTTTTCTTACAGGAACGCAGCAGATTATTTCTTCTCTTCTACTACAACGGAATTCATCTTCAGTGCGCTGCGAATCAACGCATCCTTCGAGTTCTTCCAGGGCTCATTCACATACCGATAATCGAACTTGTCCGTAAACCACTCCAGATCGTCCCTTACCCGCTGCATATTGTCCAGATACACCTGATTCAGCATCCTGCGGAATTCCTCCGCCTTTGATCCGGAAAGCTCCTTCGCGGCCTCCTCATACAAAAGACCGTAGTGGGAGATGCAAAACCCCTTGGAGCTCTTGAATTTCTGAACGAATCCCGGGTCCTTCTGGTACAGGTAAAAGACCGTTGCGATGTACCGGTCAAATATCCGGTTAATTCTGTTGCAAATGTAGCAGGAGCTCTCCAATCTATCAATGTATTCCTTTACCGCACTGGTCTCCTTCTTCTTGAAGAGTCCTCCCGCACTCTTTCCGCTCTCGGAAAGCTTCTTCAAGTCCTTGGTCGTTCGCTCCATATGCGTCAGCAGCATCAGTCCGAGCCCCAGACGGTTCTGATTCTGGTACATCAGCTTGATATGATTGCCGCAGAAGCCGATTCGGTCCGTCTCCATGCGCACATCATCCTCCATATAGCTCGGTCCCATCGTAAAATCAATCGCACCGTCCTCAAGCGCCTTGCGCATCGCACAGATCGGACACTCGGTATCCGCGTCAAATGCTTCATTCACCGGTATTGTGTATAACTGTTCCATGTGCTGTAATCCCCTTTCTTTTCTGTTACATACCCTTTGATTTTAAAAAGCGGGTCCGGCATTCCGCCAGGCCCGCCCCTTCTTGTCCATTTCGAATTCTTCTGCCGGTACGGCTTTGTAAGCCGCCTAACCTTCCCCGGTCAGAAGCCTTTCTTCCTCTGTTTCTGTTATGCGCCCCGCTCTTTATTTCTGCTCCGGCTTGTACGAGCTCTTTAACGAAGCAATCCGGTTAAATACCAGTGCTTCCGGCTTCGAATCCTTGTAATCCACGCAGAAGAATCCGTTGCGCAAAAACTGGAAGCTGTCGTATGCCTTTGCCCCTCTGATGGCAGGCTCAATATAGCATTCCGTCAGAATCGTTCTTGAATTCGGATTCAGGTTAACACTGCCATCCTCGTTATAGACGCTTCCCTTGGACTCGTCCACCAGATTCTCATACAGACGAACCTCGGCCTTCACCGCATTCGTTGCCTCAACCCAGTGAATCGTTCCCTTTACCTTGCGTCCGGTAAAGCCGGAACCGCTCTTCGTCTCCGGATCATAGGTTGCGTGAATCTCAACCACCTTGCCGTTCCCGTCGATTACATAATCCGTGCAGGTCACAAAATATGCGTTCATCAGACGAACCTCGTTGCCGGGATACAATCTGAAATACTTTTTCGGAGGATCGATCATGAAATCGTCTCTCTCAATATACAGCTCTCTGCCGAACGGTACCATGCGGGTGCCCATCTCCTCGTTCTCCTGGTTATTGGCAGCCTCCACGTACTCAATCTGGCCCTCCGGATAATTCGTGATTACTAACTTAACCGGATCCAATACCGCCATCACGCGCTGCTTCTTTAGCTTCAGGTCCTCTCGGATGCAGTATTCTAACATCGCATAGTCCACCGAGCTCTGGCTCTTGGATACGCCGCACAGCTCCATGAACATCTTTAACGATTCCGGCGTAAAGCCTCTTCTTCTTAAGGCGCTTATTGTAACCAGTCTCGGATCATCCCATCCGTCTACGATTCCCTGTTCGACCAGTCTCTTGATATAGCGCTTGCCGGTAATCACATTCGTCAGATACATCTTTGCGAACTCAATCTGCTTCGGAGGATTCTCATATTCGAGCTCTCTTACCACCCAGTCATACAGCGGTCTGTGATCCTCGAACTCCAGCGTACAGATCGAATGGGTAACTCCCTCAATCGCGTCCTCAATCGGATGCGCGAAATCATACATCGGATAAATGCACCACTTATCTCCGGTATTGTGATGCGTCATCCTTGCAACGCGGTAAATAACCGGGTCTCTCATGTTAATATTCGGGGAAGCCATATCAATCTTTGCACGAAGCACCTTTGAGCCGTCCGGGAATTCTCCGTTCTTCATTCTCTCGAACAAATTTAGGTTCTCCTCAATGCTTCTGTCACGGTAAGGGCTGTTCTTACCCGGCTCGGTTAAGGTTCCGCGGTACTCTCTGATCTCATCCGCCGACAGATCGCAGACGAACGCCTTGCCCTTCTTAATCAGCTTAACGGCGCCCTCATACATCTGATCAAAATAATTCGAAGCAAAGAAAAGCCTGTCCTCAAAATCCGCTCCCAGCCACTTCACATCCGCGATAATGGACTCTACGAACTCGGTCTTCTCCTTCGTCGGATTCGTATCATCAAAACGCAGATTGAACTTACCGCCGTACTTCTGCGCCAGCCCATAATTGAGCAGAATCGACTTGGCATGTCCGACATGCAGATACCCATTCGGCTCCGGAGGAAAACGGGTTACGACCTTCGTACAATGTCCCTCTTCCAAATCCTTGTCGATAATGAGCTCTATAAAATTCTTCGATACCACTTCCTTCTCTTCGGACGCAGCGCTTTCCTGCAGGATATCCTTTTCCATAAAGAAACCTCCTCATTTCATTTAGAAAAAATATATAGCTTATCATACCACATCCAAATCAGGAAGAAAAGACCAAATTTGAGAAACCGTCCGAATTCCTTTCCATTTCTGCCATTCAAGGCAGAAAAAACACATCCCATCCGCACCGGATATGCCGGCAGAAATACAACAACTCCCGCGAATCGTTCCTGTCACGGTCCGCGGGAGTCTATGTTCCTTATTTTCCGGCTTCTGCTATGCCATATGTCCTATTTGGTATTGTAGAAAATATGATCTTCGATAATTACATGATTCTTATATTTGTTCGCAGTGGACTTATTGTACATCCGGAAGAACAGATAATCTCCAATATTGTTCTCGCCCTCCAGAGCCGCCTTTGCTGCCTTTTCGCATTCCTGCATTGCCGCTTTCTCTTCCTGGTTCGGATACTTGCCGGTCTCATATCTCGTAAGCGCTGTTGCGATCATACTGCTGCTTCCGCCGATGGTAACGCTGAACTGCGTCCCCCACTTCTTATCGTAAATCACATCCTTAATGGTATCCGCATGTCCGAACATGTACTCATCCTGGTTATTCATCCGGTTCAGCACCACATTCGCAACTGCAAGCTTTCCTTCATAACACTGATCCCCTGCTTCCGAATAGATCAGGCAGGTTAAATACTTCAAATCCTCTTCGGTATACCAGGGCTCTTCTTCCACTACCAGTATGGCCGCTGTCTCCGAAATTCCCTGCTCTGCCGGGGCAATGGAAAGAAGCGCTGTCTCGCCGTCCTTCGCTTCTTCTGCATCAGTCTCTGAAGCCGTCTCCTCTTCGTTCGTCTCTTCTATCGAATCCTCTGTTGTATCTTCTGTCGTACTCTTACTCTTTTCCTTCTGATTCTCTGTTGTATCTTCCGCCGTATCCTTACTCTCTTCTCCCTGAGTCTGGTTCGCGTCCGCTTCTGTGCTGACCGTCTCCTGTGCGTTTCTTGCTGCTTCCGCCGCCTGTGCTTCGATGCAGCCCGTACCGGATACAATTAGAAGCTCCGCGATGCTAAACAGTAGTTTTCTGATACTCATAAGCAATCTCCTTTTTAAGTGTTACAAAATTCTTGATTTTCTTACATCAAAGCAACACTCATTTAACAATTCTGTAATAATTATAGCACAGAATTTTAAAAAATCAACCTTGAATTTACCCCCTCCCGGATTGGCGTTCAAATTTCAGAACGTTTGTTTGCTTATTTTCTTCTGTTTCTTCTACACTTTGCCGAATTTTACGCAAAAAAATTATGCAGTCTGCTTTTCCTGTTTTTTCCAACCCAGTTAATTTCAACAGACTGCACAATTCAAATGTATTATCTTTGTATAATATTACTTTTCCGTCTCCTCCGTACGCGCACGGTATTCTGCAAGCAGCAGATCCACCATTCTTCCGTAGCTCTGAACGCCGTCAGACTGATTATTTGCCTTTAAATATGCGTCATTCAGTGTGGTTGCTGTGTTGCTGATAACCGTATCCTCGAACTGCGCCCAGTATTCCGAATTCGCGCGCAGATCCGCATTAACCTGCTCGGAGTAGGTTGCCCGTACTTCAGAATACAGATCCGGGTTCTTTCGGTACAGCGCATTTCCGACCAGAATCAATGCTTCCATCACCCCGCTGTAGCGTACCTCGGCGTTATCGGATTTGCCGCAGACCAGCCATGAGATATAGTTTGCCTCGTCCTCCCGGATGAATCCGCGCAGATGCGCCTCCTCGTGGCACATTGTGGATGCAATGGAATAATCCGACACATCGACATTCACATTGGCCTCCATCGTAAAGCAGGTATAGATCCCGGTCAGCTCCGTCTTCGACATTACCCTTGAAAAATACACAGCTTTCGGCGCCGGATACTTGCCTCCGAGAATCTCCCAGGTCTCCTTTGCGTTCTCATAGGCCAGAACCACCTCTTCTCCAAGCTCCCCGATGCTCATGGACATCTCGTATACGCCATCCTCATTCTCCGGAAGACCGGCTCTGAGCTCATTTGCCTGAAGGGCGAGCTCCGAACACAGCGCAGCAAGCTCCTCCGCCGAAGACGGTCTCACCTCAAGACCGACAAAATAGCTGAACGGATAGCGATAATAATTAATTCCACAACCCGTTACATAAATAAAATACACAAGCGCTCCCGCACACAGTACGTTTACCGCGCCCCGCAGCACACGAAAGACTCTCTCACCCCGATGGCGCACAATTCCCGCGATCCAAAGTGCCAGAATCAAAACCGCCGCGAACGGCGCTGCGATGACCAGGCACTCCGCAATTGAGAACGGGACCAATCCCGTGACCGCCGCAAGCCCCTGTGAAATTCCCTTAAATATGCCCCTTGCATAAATCATTTCTGCAAAATACTGTGACTGTCCCGCGAGCCACAGCAATAAGAGCCCTGCCGGGAAGAATAGAATCAGCCACAGACGCTTTAATTTTAAAAGGCGCCGAAATACTCCGGACTTTCGTTTTCTGCCTTTGTTCTCGGATAGGACATCCATGCGGTTCCCATTTCTGCTCTCCGAAATCTCCGCATGCTCCACATCATCCTTTCCGTTCTCCGGTATCTCCATCTTTTCTTTCATTTGTATCCCCCATTATCCTGCCGTCTTTCCGGTCATTAGGTACCAAAAAGGGTACGCCAAGGCGCACCCCTTCCCTATTACTCCAAGCGAATCTTTAAATAATCCTTTACGATCTGAACGCATTTCTCAAACCCAAGCTCTGCGCTGTTCAGGCACAGGTCGTAATTCTTCGCATTCTCCCAGTCATTCCCCGTGTAATATTTGTAATACGTGCTTCTATGCTTATCAATGGAGCGGATCGTACGCTCCGCTTCCTTCTCGTCCACCGAGAACATATCCATAACCGTCTTTACGCAATTCTCATGAGGCGCATAGACGAACAGCTTAATCACATTTTTGCGCTCCTTCAGAATAAAGTCCGCACAGCGTCCGATGATCACGCAGGATTCCTGATCCGCAAGATGCTTGATCACCTTTGCCTGGTAGTTGAACAGATTCTGATTCGATATAAAATCCGAGCTTTCCGGCGGAATCAGTTCTCCCTTGTAGATCGAGTTCTCCCTGCGCAGCATCATGCTGAGCTTGATTCTCTCATCCGCCGCACCGAACAGCCGCTCATGAATCCCGGAATCCTCCGAGGCAAGCCGTATCAGATCCCGGTTATAATAATTAATTCCAAGCTCCTCGGAGAGCATCTTTCCAATCGTCTTACCGCCGCTTCCGTAGCTTCTTGCAATCGTAATTACATAATTCTCCATGTAAACCCTCCATTCCCGCTTCTATGCTTCTCCTAAGTAAGCCTTCTTAACCGAAGGATCGTTCATCAGTTCCGACGCCTTGCCCGACATTACAATGCTGCCGGTCTCCAGCACATATGCGCGGTCCGCAATCGAGAGCGCTTTTTTCGCGTTCTGCTCAACCAGAAGCACGGTCGTACCGCTCTTGCTGATCTTTTCAATAATATCAAAGATCTCTGATACAAACAGCGGGGATAAGCCCATGGACGGCTCATCCATCAGAATAATTCTGGGCTTTGACATCAGCGCGCGCCCCATCGCAAGCATCTGCTGCTCGCCGCCGCTTAAGGTTCCAGCGATCTGCTTCTTTCTCTCCTGTAATCTCGGGAATCTTGTATAGACCGTCTCAAGCGTCTCCGCAATTCCCGCCTTATCCTTTCTTGTATAAGCGCCGAGCATCAGATTATCATATACGCTCAGCTCCTGGAAGATACGTCTGCCCTCCGGAACATGCGCCATTCCAAGGGATACAATCTTGTGCGCAGGAGTCTTTAATAAATTGTGCCCGTCAAACGTAATCTCACCGGACACAGCCTTTAAAAGCCCGGTCACAGTATGCAGAATCGTCGTCTTTCCCGCTCCGTTCGCTCCGATTAACGCGATAACCTCGCCTTCCTCTACCTCAAAGGATACGCCCTTAATCGCCTGTATCATTCCGTAATTTACTTTCAAATCCTTAACCGTTAACATTGCCATAGCGTTCCTCTCCTTATTCACCGAGATATGCCGTGATTACCTTCGGATCGTTGAGTACGACATCGGTCTTTCCCTTTGCCAGCTCCTGTCCGAAATTCAGAACCGTTACTTCCTCACAGATTCCCGTAACCAGGTTCATATCATGCTCAATCAGGAGAATCGCGATGTGGAACGTATCCCGCACGAATCGGATCGTCTTCATCAGTTCCTCCGTCTCATGCGGATTCATACCGGCCGCCGGTTCATCCAGCAATAAGAGCTTCGGCCCGGTTGCAAGCGCTCTTGCAATCTCAAGCTTTCTCTGCTTGCCATAAGGAAGATTCTGTGCCAGATACTCCGCTTCATTCTGAAGATCGAATACCTTCAGCAGCTCCATTGCCTTCTCTTTATATACCTTCTCCTGCTTATAATAAGACGGAAGTCTTAAAATTCCCGCCGCAAGCGAGTACTGCATATCGTTGTGGAAGCCTGCCATTACATTATCCAGAACCGAGAGCTTTTTGAACAGGCGGATATTCTGGAAGGTTCTTGCGATTCCCGCCTGATTAATCTGTGAGGGAGTCTTGCCGTTCAGCTTCACACCATCCAGGAAAAAGGAACCTCTCGTCGGCTTATACACACCGGTCAGAAGGTTAAATACGGTAGTCTTGCCCGCTCCGTTCGGCCCAATCAGGCCATAGAGCTGCTCATTCTCCACACAAATATTGAAATCATCCACGGCCCTAAGCCCGCCAAAGGAGATTCCCAGATTCTTTGTCTCCAGCAACGCCATCGCTTATTCCTCCTTTCCGCCCGGAACACCGTCCGGCTTCCTGCGTCTGAATCGTGCCGCTAAATTCGCTTTCATCTCCTGTGCCTTCGGGGAGGCGTTCAGAATCATCATAACAATCAGGACAACCGCGTACAGCAGCATACGATAATCATCCGCTCCGCGCAATACCTCGGGAAGCACCGTAATCACAATCGCCGAGATAACAGAGCCGGTCAGACTTCCCATACCGCCGAGAACCACGATAACCAGAATCTCGATGGATTTGTTATAATCAAAATCCGAAGGAGAAAGATGCCCCAGATTCTGCCCATACAGAACCCCCGCTACTCCCGCGAAAAATGCCGCGATAACGAACGCAAGCACCTTATACTTTGATACCGGCATACCGATCGACTCCGCCGCGATACGGTTATCACGAATCGAACGAATCGCAAGTCCCTGCCTGGAATATACCAGATTGCGGATTACCACAATCGTAATTGCCGCACAAAGGAACGCAATCGTAAATGTCGTGGATCTCGGAATCCCCTTTAAGCCGGCCGCGCCGCCTGTAAACTCCAGATTAACAATCACGGAACGGATAATCTCACCGAACGCAAGTGTGACAATCGCAAGATAGTCTCCCTTCAGTCTCAGCACCGGAACACCGATAATCAATCCAAACACGGCCGCTACAAGACCGCCGAACACAAGGCAGATAATAATACGAAACGGCTCCGGAATATCAAGCGACAGCGACAACAGACAGCCGGCATACGCGCCGACCGACATAAAGCCCGCATGCCCGAGCGTCAGCTCTCCAAGAAAACCGGTGGTCAGATTCAGGGATACCGCAAGAATCACATTCACCAGAATCGGAATTAGAAGGCTCTTCTGATGCCTGGATAGCATATCAAATCCATCCAGCAGCATAATCACAATATAAATCACAACCGCCGCCGCTGCCCAGATAAACGGCTTGTATTTGTTCCACATTACCTTGCTCTGTTCTGCTTTTTTCATCGTCTTCATCGTCCTGCCCTACACTTTCTCTGTTCTGGATTTGCCGAGGATACCCGAAGGGCGAAGCACCAGAACCAGGATTAATACTCCGAATACAATCGCATCGGACAGCCTTGTGGAAATATATGCCTTGGAAAGGCTTTCAATGATACCGAGCAGAATACCGCCGATCATAGCGCCCGGAATACTTCCGATTCCGCCAAGCACCGCCGCAACGAACGCCTTAATACCGGTCATGGAGCCCATATACGGCCCGATGAAGCCATAGGAGCAGGCGTACAGAACACCTGCGATCGCCGCAAGTCCGGAACCGATTGCGAAGGTCAGGGAGATCGTCCTGTTCACATTAATTCCCATCAGTTCAGCGGCCGCCTTATCCTCCGACACTGCAAGCATCGCGGAACCCGCCTTCGTCTTGTTGATAAACAGGGTCAGCAGAATCATAATAAGAATTGTCACCGCCATCGTCACGACCGCCTCACCCGAAATCTTCAGTTCTCCGATAGACACCGCACCAAGCGGAATAATCGATTGGAACGAAACCTCTCTCGAACCAAAGATCAGCTGTGCCACACTCTGCAGGAAATAGCTCACGCCAATCGCAGTAATTAATACCGCAAGCGGAGAAGCCTTTCTAAGCGGCTTATACGCAATCTTCTCGATGACCATGCCAAGCAGCGAGCAGACCACAATTCCGATAAGCACCGCCGCAAATGCCGGCATATTTGCAGAACTCAGGCACACATACACGGTATACGCGCCTACCATAATAATATCGCCGTGCGCGAAGTTCAGCATCTTCGCAATACCATATACCATGGTATAACCAAGAGCAATCAGCGCATAGATACTTCCGACGTTCAATCCGTTAATAAACTGGGATATAAATTCCATGCTTCCTCTCATTCTGCCGCTTTGGGCGGCCTTAAACTCAGAATTCGATCTGGCATTTTTGTACGAAGAAATCAGCCGCTTCTCCTGGTTATGAGTTTTGCGTACAAAAATGTCAGATCCGGTTTCCTGCCCGGAATGCCGCAAAGGAATGCTGTAATAGCGCTCTGGATACCCCCCGCCTGATGAGGCACTATCCCGGAACGAACTTCTGTCTTACAACATTCCTTTCGCATTCTAAGCTTTTCTATGCTTTACTCGTCCGCGTTCTTAATCTGATACTCACCGTTCACAATCTGAACCACCTTGGCTCCCTTGTGCGGCTCACCGCTTGCGTCAAAGGTCATACTTCCGGTCAGACCATTCACGCTGATCTCCGTCATAGCCGCGATCAGCTTATCGCTGTCCGTACTTCCTGCCTTCTCTAACGCAGCCTTGATTACATAGATACCGTCGTAAGCGTCTGCGGCGAACTGATCGGGAGTCGCTCCGTACGCTTCCTCGTACTTCGTTACGAAATTCTGAACAAGGTCGGTCTGCTCATTAGCCGCGAACGGTGTCAGGAAGGTAGCTCCCTCGACAATACTGTACTGAGCCTCCGTCAGCTGATCCAGAATACCGTCCCAGCCGTCACCGCCGATGAGCGGGATATCCATGCCCAGCTTATCCGCCTGGATTACAATATAAGCAACCTCGGAATAATATGTAGGCAGGAACAGAACCTCAGCACCGGAAGCCTTAACCTTGGTCAGCTGCGTGTTAAAATCGACATCTCCGCTTGTGAAAGACTCGTTCGCAACAATCTCTGCACCCTTCTTTTCCGCTTCTTCTACGAATGCGGCCGCCATACCGGCGCTGTAGTCATTAGCTACGTCATAGATAACAGCAAGCTTCTTTGCGCCCATCACATCGACTGCGTAATCTGCCATCGTAATTCCCTGCAGCGGGTCGGTAAAGCAGATACGGAAGCAGTTATCATACTTCGTACAGTCCTGTGCGGAACCGGAAGGCGTAATCTGCAGAATATTGTCCTCATGTGTCCTCTCGGTAAGCGCAATCGTCGGGTCGCTGGTTGTGCTGCCTAAGAACGCCTGAATTCCTTGATCCATCAGAAGATTATAAGCCTTCAGCGCGGTATCTACCTTGGACTCGTCATCCTCAAACAGAAGCTCTAATTTCATTCCGTTCACGCCGCCGTTCGCGTTGATCTCATCCACCGCAATCTGTGCACCATTCTTAACGGACGTACCATAAGAAGCGTTGCCGCCCGTTAACGGTCCCATACCGCCAATCTTAAAGGTGTCGGCATCTCCTTCCGACTCTTTGTCCCCGTTCGAACCGCAGCCTGCGAGCATACCAACCGCAAGAACACTGGTCAGCAGAAGCGCTCCAAGTTTTTTCCACTCTTTTTTCATAAAAACCTCCATTCGTTCTGCGCTTTTCGTCAAAGCTGCAGACATAAATTTGTGATTGAAACATCTTGGATCTTTCAATCTAATCATTCTGCCGTTCCAGACAGCCTGCAAGCAGAACGGCCAGACATTCCTCCATCCGTCCGGCATCCGCATATCTGCCGATACCAGTCCCCTTCGGATCATCCGTTCCCTTCTGCCGCCTTCTGACCCCGGCTATATAAAAACGGCCCACCCCCTTGCGGGAACGAGCCGAATTCATATCAATTCACATCTTTTCAATCAATACAATATCCTGCAACCCGTTTTCGTAATTGCATGTATTCCTTGCCGCTCTTATTATCCGCGCAGATTCTTCTGCACTATTATAACTATGAGTTGAATTATATGCCGTCGACGGACATTTGTCAATCCCCAAAATCTTCCGATTCACATGCACTTTGAATGAAAATCTAAATTCCACCCCCATGATGAATTTAGTCTTACACTCTGTGTGATTACCCTGTATAATTATGATACCTCCTATCCGCAGTAGAAAGAGGTACCCATGAGTAAATCAATTCCCGGCAATCAAAAAC
>JAGAPO010000031.1 GCA_017623215.1 Lachnospiraceae bacterium
GCCGAACGTAAAGCCGGCGTGGACAACGGTTATGGTACTGTCGTTTACGAGCATCTGGAACACGGGATCGAACGGAGTCATCTTTGATGAGCAGTTAAAGCTGCTGCCGACGGCACTTTCCCAGATCAGCACGTCGGGTATTGCAAGAACCGGAGTGACAGCTGCTGCGACGCTGCTCTTGATGATACCGCCGATTCTGGCATTCATCATTACCCAGAGTAAGATGCTGCAGACGATGGCACATTCGGGCATCAAGGAATAAGGAGGGACTTATGAAACGATTGTTAGGAATATTGCTTGGACTGATTGTCCTGACCGGGATCGTAAGTCCGGCTTATGCCAAGGCTTCTCTGCCGGATCAGGCCTATACCTATGATTCGGAAAATACAGCGGTTCCGGCTCCGAATTCTTTTCAGGTAAAGACGATCATCAGTGAGGTTACATTGGGATGCGATGTGTTCTCCGATCCGCAGGACCTGTTTGTGGATTCGGAGGATCAAATGTACATACTGGATTCCGGTAAGTGCCGTGTTCTTTGGATTAACGAGAATTACGAACTGGTTAAAATTATTGATACGTTTAGCTGGAATGGAGAACCACTGACACTTGCAAAAGGCGCGCAGGGGCTCTTCTATCAGGAAACGACAGGGAACCTTTATATATCAGATACCAATAACAACAGAATCATCGTCTGTGACAGAACCGGAGAGGTATCGCGGATCTATGAAAAGCCGATTACCGATCTGTTAGAGGAAGGTGTGGAATACAAACCCGCTAAAATCATTGTGGATAATATGGAAATCATGTATGTCATCTCCCAGAATGTAAATACAGGAGCGCTGCTCATTGACAGCGACAATACCTTCCTTGGCTTCTATGGTGTGAATAGCATTAAGAACACGCTCGAAGTCCAGATTGAATTTATGTGGCGCTCCATCATGACCGAGGAGCAGATAAGACAGTCGCAGGTCAGCTTCCAGCCGACCGGTTTCAATAATCTGTATTGGACAAAGGATCGCTTTGTATACGCGGTATCTCCAGTCAGCGATACCATTGAAAGTCCGGTGGTAAAGCTCAACGCGTTAGGGAAGAATGTACTTCAGGGAGATACGTTCGGTGATCTGGCGGACACAAGCATTACCCAGAACCCCATCTTCATCGACATTACCGCAGATGACGAAGGTGCGTTCACGGTGCTGGATTCCAGCACGGGAAAGCTGTATCAGTACGATAATTCCTGTAATCTCCTGTCCGTATTCGGCGGACTGGGAAGCCAAAAGGGTCTGTTTACGCTTCCGATTGCCATTGAAAGCAACAGTAAGAATGAGATTCTGATTCTGGATTCCAAGAAGAATACGGTAACGGTCATGGAACAAACATATTATGGAGAAATGATACGGGATGCATTATCGTTGTATAATGCGGGACGGTATGAGGAAGCGCTGGAGCCGTGGCTGGAAGTGCTGCGAATGAACGCGAACTATAATACCGCTTACATTGGAATCGGAAAGGCTTACATGAATATGAAGGAATATGAGCAGGCCATGTACTATTTCGAACTGGTGGAGGATACCGAAAACTATGCAATGGCTAAATCAAGGCTCCGGGGAGAAAAGCTGCAGGAGCATTTTGCGGTTATTGCGGGCGCGGTTATTCTTGTCATGTTGATTATCCTTGGATATGACGGAATCAAGAAAAATGTGGCTGCCTTCTATCAACAGATAAAACAGAGACAGAAAGGAGAAAGATCATGAAGCGAAGCGGTTTTCAGACGATGAGTCCCTATGCGTACCCGTTTTATATTATGACTCATCCCAAAGACGGTTTTCAGGAAATGAAGATGAATCAGAAAAGCTCTGTCTCTGTTACGGTACTGATTATCGGAATCTACATTCTGGTGGAGATGCTCTATCGAAAATATGTACCAATTGATTTGAATGAATATGACAGGGATCAGTTGAGCTTTGTACGTCTGTTCATTATCATGGTGGCTACTTTTTTTATTGTAACAGGGGCTAACTGGTGTTTCTGCACATTACTGGACGGAAAAGGAAAATTTAAGGATATCTGCTATGTGGCGGCATGTGCGGTTCTTCCGATGATACTGATGAACATTCTTACTCTTATAGCAAGCCGTTTTTTGACGGCAAACGAGAGCGTTATTCTCGAATATCCGGCACTGGTCATAAAGGGTTGGGCACTGGTGATCTTCTTTATCGGGCTATCGGAGATCCATGATTATTCCGGAAAAAAGACGTTTCTTTCGCTGATTTTAACAGTAGTTGGAATCCTGATCATACTATTTTTGGGTCTGCTGCTCGTAATGCTGTTCCAGCAGCTGTATCAGTTTGTAGAGCTAATCATATTTGATTTTAAATACAAGATGTAGGGGGCAGGAGAATGAATAGATGGATGATGCTGTGGAGAAGGTACAAACAGAATCAAAGAAAAATAAAGAAGATCTGTAGTATGGTTCTGACGATTTTCCTTCTCTTGCTTTTAGGCAGTTGGATTGTGGGAATTCTAAAGTCGGATAAAGTTAAAGTAGAGGCGGCGAATCAGCCGGATACAGAGTCCCAGTCCCCATTGAAGCAGGATACGAAGCGGGACTACGGAGAGCCCGGCCTGAGAAAAGTAGCGGAGACAGAGGAACTGATTCTATATGCGGATTATACGAACGGAGAGATTGCCGTAGAAGAAAAAAGTAACGGAAAGGTATGGTATTCGAATCCGCAGGACAGAGCCGACGATAAGCTTGTGATTCGCAAATCCCGGTTAGAGTCTCAGTTAGTCTTGAACTATTTCAGTACGGAGAATAATACGGAGGAAGCGGTGGACAGTCAGACGGGGTGTGTCAAGCTCGGCGGACTGGATTATGAATTAATTGAAGGAGGCATTCGTTTTCTCTACTCCTTTCCAAAGCTTGGGATCCAGGTTCCGGTTCAATATCTGATCCAGGAGGATGTATTCGCGGCAGAGGTTTTGACGGGAGAGATTAAAGAGTACCTGACAGAGGATACAATGCTGCTTTCGATCGATGTCCTTGCATTCTTTGGAGCAGGAGGACTGGAGGAGGAAGGTTATCTGTTCGTCCCGGACGGTTCGGGAGCCTTGATTCAATATAATAATCAGAAGAACCGTTTCTCACAGTATTCCGAATCGGTGTATGGAAAAGACCTGTTACAGGCAGACAGTACGGCGTCTGCCAAGAACGAACAGATTACAATGCCGGTATTCGGGTTAAAGACAGGAGAGCATGCGATTCTGGCGATTATCTCATCGAATGAATCCTATGCGACCATTACGGCGACTACAAGCAGAAAGACCAGCAGCTATAACCAGGTCTATTCGACTGTTATATACCGTGAGGTTGGAGTCCCGTCAATGACGTATATCCATAATACGTCACAGTATTATGAGACAACGGAGCCATTCTCACAGGAGACGTATCGGGTTGAGTATCATATGCTGAGCGGAGATGAGGCGAATTACTCCGGAATGGCGAACAGCTATCGTTCCTGGCTGATTGAGAACGGCGGACTGAACCACTCGGAGCTTGTAGAAGAACCCTATTTTATTCTGAATCTGTACGGCGCGGTCAGTATCGAGCAGTATGTAATGGGATTCAAGAAGCCGGTTGTGACAGCGCTTACGACTTACAAAGAGGTTATTGATATTGTTAAAGAGTTGAAAGCAAGAGGAATTGATAAGCTTATCCTGAATTACAGTGGAGCGATGCAGGGTGGATTGAAATCACAGCTGGTTGATCAGTTTGCGACGGAGCGTGTGCTTGGTTCTAAAAAGGAGTTCCAGGAGATGCTTGCCTATCTGGAGCAGGAGGAAGTCGTTCTGTTTTTGGAGCACGACCCGGTTAATCTGTATGAGGAGGGAAATGGTTACAACGCAAAAGACGATGGAACGGTCGCTTTCTATGATACGAGTAAAGCGCTTTATGAATACAGTCTGAATCAGAACAAAGCGATAAAAAGTACAAAGTGGAATCTGATTAAGCCGTCTCTGTTGTCCGGCATTACGGACATGTTCTTTGCTTCAGCGAAGAAAGCGGGCCTTGAAAATTATTCCGTGACGGGGCTTGGAAGTGTATTATATTCCGATTATGATGTGGAAGGCCCGGTATACCGTCAGGAGAGTCTTTCGATCTGGCAGAGCATCTTAGCGGCAGCCAAAGAGGACTTTACATATGTCATGGTTGAAAAAGGAAATGCATACTGTTTTCCTTATGCGGATATCATCCGGGATATTGCGGTGGAAGACAGCGGTTATGACATGATTGACGAGAGTATTCCGTTCTATCAGATGGTGGTGCGAGGCAATATCGCAATCAGCTCCGCGGCGCTGAATATGACGGTAGACTATCATCGTCAGTATCTGAAAGGCCTGGAAACGGGAACGAACATGAGCTATACCTGGATCGCGGGCGATGTGCTGTCACTGGTTGAAACCGATTATAATGATCTGGTATCAAGCGGCTTTGACTACTGGATTGACACTGCGGTCGAAGAATATGTCGGCGCAAAGAAGATCATGGAGCTGACAGCCGGTAAAGCCATTATCGGGCACAGAAAGGTTGCGGAGGATATCTTTGAGACAACCTATGACGGCGGAATTCGGGTATACGTGAATTATTCGGATTCGGAATACACGGAGGGAACGATTGTGATTGCGGCAAGAGGCTATGCGGTCGTCAGTGAGGAAGGAGGATTAGAATGAAGGATAAGACAGTACATAAAAAACGAAGCCACTTCATTACCAAAGATGATATAGCGGGATATTTATTCGTCCTTCCGTTTCTGATTGGGTTTGTGTTTCTGTTAGCAAAGCCAATGCTGGAATCTATCGTGTATTCCTTCAGTGAAGTTCTGTTCGGAGAAGGCGGAATGACGGTGAATCCGGTTGGGTTAGAGAATTACTCCTACGCATTATTTTCGGATGCGGACTTTTTTAAGAAGCTGATCAGCAGTGTCATCGAGATTCTGTGGAATATTCCGGTTATTATGTTCTTCAGTATGTTCATGGCGATCTTATTGAACGGGGAGTTCGTTGGACGGCTGTTCTTTCGTATGCTTTTGTTCCTGCCGGTTATCTTCGCAGTTCCCGCGTTCTTAGAAAATATTGAAGCGGCCGGAATGGGCGGCAGAATGGCGGAGGGAAGGGATTCCGTCGCGGCCACCAGTGATACTCTGCAGCTGCTGCTGACGGATCTGGTCAATAATTTCGGACTTCCCAGCGAGCTGGTATCGAAGCTGCAGGAGTATGTCAGCAATATATTCGATATCTGCTGGAAGTCGGGCATTCAGATTATCCTGTTTATTATCGGACTGCAGGCAATTCCGAGCTATCTGTATGAGGTATGTGAACTGGAAGGAGCGACAAAGTGGGAGACGTTCTGGAAGATTACGTTTCCGCTGCTGTCTCCGACCATATTGTTGTGTCTGATATACACGATTATCGACCTGTTCAACAGTCCCTCGAATCAGGTGATTACAATCATAACGGCAAATATGGGGCAGAGAATCCACTATGCGTGTGCGCAGACCTGGCTCTATTCCCTTGCGGTGTTTGCCTTTGTGCTCATCGTATACCGTCTGGTCGCGAAGCGGGCGATCTATCTGGATTAAGGATGGAGGAAGATTATGGAGTTAGAATGCATGAGAAACAGGAAGAATATGGACGGGCTGGTGTTAAAGAGGGCCGCAGGTAAGACCGGAACGCTATTTTTTAAGGTATTTCGGCTTTTGCTGCTGGCAGGTGTCGGTTATCTGGTCATCTATCCCCTGATTACCTACCTGTCAATTGCGCTGAGCGAGCCTAATGATCTGTATGAAGAGCTGACCGGATGGATGCCGCAGGACCCTACATTCCTGAACTTCAAGGGTCTGTTCGGATATTTCAAATACTGGGATCACTTATGGATAACGGTTTCCATTGCGGGTGTCAGTACGCTCCTGACCCTAATCACCTGCCCGTTGGTAGGATATGGGTTGGCTAGGTACCGGTTCAAGGGAAATAATATCGTATTCGCGATGGTAATCTTAAGTATTATTGTCCCGATTCAGACCGCTCAGATCCCGATGTATCTGGATTATCAGGAGTTCGATTTTTTTGGAATCGGAAGGCTGATCGGATTGTTTACAGGAAAGCCGCTCACGGCGAATCTGCTTAATTCCTATTGGGTGTATTATATTCCGGCACTGTTCGGAGTCGGACTTCGTTCAGGATTGTATATCTTTCTGTTCCGGCAATACTTTATGGGAATGCCGAGGGACTTAGAGGATGCCGGGAAGGTGGATGGGTGCAGCAAGTTCGGAGTCTATCTGCGGATCTTTGTTCCCAACGTAAAGCCGGTCTTCGTAACGGAGTTCCTGCTTTCGATGATCTATTACTGGAATGATACGACGTATTCGCGTATGTTCATAACGCTGCCGGACAGGCAGCCGCTGGCGCTTTATGTGGAGACGATGGATTTGTTCTTAAATATGATGAAGGACTCCATCGAAGCGATGGAAGCGCGAACGCAGCTCTTTGCGGCAAGACTGCTTGTGGTTCTGCCGTTGATGATTCTGTTCATTGTATGTCAGAAGTTCTTTATTGAGAGCATGGATCGTTCGGGAATTAAGGGATAACGATTATTTCAAGTTGCAGCTCAATAAAAAATGTTGATATTTTATGGGAGATGAAAATATTAATATTGTGCTTGTTGCTGCAATTTGCGATAATATATATGTAAGCTTACGACAAAAGTAACAACAAAAAGATTCAAAGAATTGGGAGGGACTATGAGAAATTTAAAAAAATTACTCGCAGTAACTTTAGCCGGATCTATGATGCTTGCTTCGCTGGCAGGATGCGGCAATGACAACAATCAGGAGACGACACAGGGTACAACGGTGTCTACTACAGCAACGACAGCGGCAACGACAGCAACAACGGCAACAACGGAGAGCACGACAGAGGCGGTCGACGAGAAGCCCTGGAAGGGTATGACCTTCAAGGTTATGATTCGTGATGATATGGTAACGAAGTATGGTCCGGACGCAGAGCAGAAGGATGGCGGCTGGCCGTATCAGGCGTTCTATCATGCGCTGAATGAGTGGTGCCTGGAGAATGAATGCAGCTGGGAACAGTTAGCTTCGGTTGATGTGAACGTAATGATGGCGGCAATCGCGTCCGGCAATGGTCCTGATCTTTATGCGCATTATGGTCAGTTCCCCCTTCTGCCGAATCTGGGGCTTGTTCAGCCGATTGATGATTACGTAGAGGAGCTGTCGGAGAAATATGGCGCTCAGTATTTGGAGATGAAGAAATATAAGGAGCATTATTATGGTGTTCATATGCCGGATAACGCATATGGCGGATTCCAGTATGACAGAACCTTGTACGAAGAGTATGGGGTGAAGACTCCCAGAGAATACTTCATGGAAGGAGAATGGAACTGGGAGACCTGGCGTACCGTTATGAATGAGATGACCAAGGATCTGGACGGGGATGGTACGCTTGATACCTGCGGCGCGAATATCGGCAGATTGAAGCAGGTTTCTTATTCCCTGGAAGAAGTGTTGGCGGATGGTTCTTTGAAATCTGTCGTTGATTCGGCCAAGGTTCGATTCTTTGCGCAGATGACATATGAGGAGTACAGCGTTAATAAGAGCATCGTAAACAACGATAACGAGAGAGCAACCGTAGCAGGAAAGTTCGAGTGTAAGATTGTACTGACTGATCCCAGAACGATGCTTTGGGAACAGAATGGTCATATCTGGGAGGCAGTTCCGGTTCCGACCTATGAGGAAGGAGAAGGAGTTAACGTTAACATGTTCGATGTTATGATTCCGACGGGGGCACAGAGTCTTGAGGCATCGGTAGAGCTGATGGACTACTTATTAGAGTGCCGTGCTGAGGTTGCTGCGCCGGATCTGTATGACTTTGAAGGCTTAAAGGGAACGACGGATGAAAGTGCAGCTTACATCGAGATGATGAATAATCTGTATACGACCGGTGTTGAGGCGACCAAGGAGCTGGAAGGATATGATGAGGAATATATGACGGCTGTTTGGGATTTCTTAAAGGATAAGTCTATCTGGACGCAGAATACATATTCCGGAGTTAAGACCGGTTATAATGAGTTTTTGACAATTCCGGCATCTACTGCAATTGCGGAAATCCATCCGACTCACCAGGCTGCATGCGAAACCTATAACTCGCTTTATATTTACTAACCAGGCGAACGGAGCATCCATGTGTCGAGGATGACGATTTGAATGAATAAGGGGCTTTTTTCTGACAGAGGCTACGGGAAAAAGCTCCTTGCTTTGTCTTAAATAGGATATATGGAGAGCGTGAAGAGGAGACACTATGCAGAAAGGAAAACCACAAATCGTGGGAATCATACTGGTACTTGCGCTTCTCAGCTCGGTACTGCCGGGCTGCGGCAAGGGAGATGCGAATCCGAAGGATACGGAACAGACAACAGGAATTCCCACAACAGAGAGTACAGCTGTGACAACGGAGATAATAACCGAAGCATTGACGAAAGAAGAACAGGGCAATGTGGACGGGGCGGAAGCGGGCACGCCGGAAGTCGTCGATATGGAACGCCCCATCGTATTTGAGACAACCTGGAAGGTGTCGCCGGGAGATGCGATTGGTATCTATGGAACGAATTTTCAGAGAGAAGGCGCCCAAACCAGCGCCTACCTTGCGCCGATGAGTGGGTATAATGGTACGGATAGCTTCGAGCTGTATGAACTGAATATCGTAAGCTGTGATGACGGCGTGATGCTGGCGGAGATTCCGACGAATATTCCGGCGGATAACTACATCGGATATATCAAGTGCGGGGATAAGCTCAGTGAGGCATTTTATGTAAATACGCCGGAGCTGGACTGGCTTTCCGATATTGAGATCTGTGCTGGGCTGTCTGTGAGAGTGTTCGGACGTAATCTGCTGAATCCAAAGACGGGCACGGTGGAGGGAGCCAGACTGTATGTCTGCTCCAAGGACGGAATACAAAGACTCGAGGCAGAGATTACGGCGGCAACAGAATATACCGTAGATTTTATCGTTCCGAAGGGCATAGAAGAGTGGAAACAGTATACGATTCAGTATAACAATGGAGCCTGCCAGTACGGGCTTGCCACGCTGGATGAAGAAGAGGGCGCGGTAGGTATGTCGGATGCGCAGCTGAAGGAATTGGAGGCGCTGTACGGAGTTGAGGTTGCCTGGGCATCCAAGCTGAATCTGACAGATGTATTTAACGTGAAGGATTACGGGGCAGTCGGAGACGGAAAGACAGATGATCGGGAAGCGTTTCAGGAAGCGTTAAATACGGCAGCCAAGAATGGCGGCGGTATCGTATATCTTCCCGAAGGAACCTATCATATGGGAAATGCGACGACAGGGGTTTCGATTCCGAATGGGATTATAGTAGCAGGGGATGGGCAGGATAAGACCGTCATTATGACCGATCAAAAATTTTCATTTGAAGCATTTTATGGCGGAATTGCAAGGCTGACCCTGCAGTCAGACCTGAAACGGCCGGAGGATGACGAGGAACGTCGGACCTCTGGATACGTAGGCCCGCTGCTTTATTCGGGTTCGGGTACATGCTTTTTCGCAAAGGAGGTTACAGTAAAAGCGGCGGATGGCTGCGGCTTCAGGGGTCAGACGAGCAGACAGATTGTAATAGAGGACTGCTCTTTTGAGGTTACACATAACGGACTGAATGTTCTTGGGTGCCGCTCAAGAATTCGCGGCAACTATGTCAGAAACACGCAAAGAGCGATCATGGCGTTTGGTACTTATAGCTGGGTAGATGGGAATGTGTTTGATGGCGCGAATGGCGGTGACGATTGTGAAAAAGTGTACAGTGGAAGATACGCGGGGCAGGTCAACACGATGGAACACCGGATTTGTGATATGGAAGGTGATAAGCTCTATTACGGGAACAACACAATTATCGGTATGATAGGTGACGCGCGGGAAGATAAGGAAGATAATTGCGGAGAAGGAATCCTGAACCAGGAGAGCGCGCGAATTGCGATTAGCACCGTGACTTCCACAGGAGAGAATACGCTGACTGCGGATCTGGATTTTAACGCTATATTGGAAGGAAATGACCCCTATGCCGGTAAGAATGGTACGAAACTGATTGGAGCAAGGATTTATCTGGTATCTGGCAAGGGCATGGGCCAGAGGCGGAGTATCATCGGAGTGCTCGGAAATACCCTTCTACTGGATTCGGAATGGGATTATCCGCCGCAGGAAGGAGACTCCTTTATGATTAACGCCGGAGTGCCAGAGCGCAATATTATTGTAAATAATGATATTCAGGCGGAGACCAGAAAAGGCGGAATTATGTATTACGGCTGCAGCTATGATAACATTATTGCGGATAATACGATGACGAACGGCGGGGGAATCTGGTTTGGTCAGGCACAGAACAGCAGCCAGGCAAGAACCGGATTGTCATATTTTAACTATGTGGACGGGAACTTCCTGTCCGGCGGAATTCCTGCCAAGAATGTGAGTGCCCGTGAGAACACTCTTACCATTGGCCCCGGGGATGACGGCGGCTGTGGCATTACTCTGGATCCCATTCTGCCGGAGCTAACCGCGTATTACGGGAATCTGTATCGGAATAATACGATTGAAGGGAACGGCACCGATATCGAGGCGAGCGGTACCTACAACGCGAAATTCGTGGTTCATAACGGCATTAACGTGGCAACCGTATCCGAGGAGACCTTAGATTACAACAAGGGAACGATTGTAGCGAACAACACGGTTACGAATTCCATGAACGGCGTGAGCGTGTCAAGCCTGTCGAACTTTACACTGCTGTATCAGAATAATTTCACCGGGAATAAGGTGAATTATAACGATACCGGAAGCAGAAATCTTGTGACGATGAATGGGGAGAAGCTTGCGGAACAGACAGCGCCGGTTGATTCGGAAGCGGTTGGAATTGCGGCAGTAATTTCAGATTTAGAATAGGGGACATCCTCTGTCTCTAGGCATGGCATTCAGAGAAAAACAGGGGTTGTCATAAGGAATGCAAGCTGCGCCCGTCTGGCAGCAGAGAAAAAAGGAGGGCAACAAGTTGCAGAAAAAGCTGATAATAAAAGATTGTATGAAACACGATAGCTGCGCATGGCCAATTACAAAGGTATCCTATCCTGTGGTATTCGACTGTGGGGTGGAAGCAGGAAACTGGGAGCTGAAGGATGCGCAGGGAGAGGCAATTCCCTTCCAGGTAACGGATATTGTCAAAGCAGAAGGAATGGTAACAAGCCTGACGCTGCATTTTTTGACAAGCTTGTCAAAAGGAGAATATAAGGAGTACACGTTTGCGGCAGGAGAAGAGAACGGTAAGCCGATCGAGGACAAGGCATTCTCGCCGTTGTTTGGATTTGCTGTAGACAAGGAGCATAACAGTTTCTCTGTAACCTATGAAGATAAAAAGATGGTATGCCGTACCGGGTTTCAGAATATCGAATACCGGATTCTGAATACCGGCAGCATATTCGAAGAGATTGAGATTACCTGCAGAGGAACCTTAGAGCAGGAATATCGGATGATTGTGCGCAGAATTACAGGAATGCCGTTCTGGGAGCTGGAAGAGACGATGACGGGGATGGAAACGGGTGAGGCTGCACAGATGGAGATGACATTTGAGAATTTTGACTTTACCCATCGCTACAGTAATGCCAGACCGGTTGAGAAGATTGATCAGTACCTGGGTGAGAAGAATGAGCTGCCAATTACGATGATGCCGTTTGAGAACTGGGTGCCGTGGTTCCAGTCCAAACAGATTGCATTCTTAGGAGAAGAGTATTCGGCAGGAGTATTTATTCGGGATAACCTGGGCTGGGATGACGGGAAGTATGCGATCTGGGGCTCCAACCGGGATTTCGGAGTTACGTTCCGCTATGAGAAGGATGCGGTAACGGCACAGTTCCCTCTGAAGAACGGAACTCGTTTTACCGGTATTGCGGCGTATCCGGGATCGGATTCGACGTATGTGGAGAAGCTGTGGAAATGGTATGCGTTCCTGCATCTGGATAAGGTGAAGAATTGGGCCCTTGACTGGGAGGAGGATCCGAGCCGGTATCCGAAATTCTGGGGTAACGTGTTGGAGAGTCAGGAGTGTGAGCTGCCAAAGAACTGCAGTAAGAACGCGCTGCTTGAGAGCCTCTGCCGCGAGGTGAGCAATGTGGACAAGATGGGGCCGGTATCAAACCGCATATTTGCGAATCTTACCGCGGTGTTCGATCTGACGGCAAAGGACATGTCGAAGGAGGAATTCGACCGCGCCAGAGCGATGTTCGCGTTCATGGGGTACGCGACCAAGGATGAGAATTATATGCCGATGGAGAATATGCTGGCCGGACATCCGAATTTCATGGGAGATACGGCGGCGGTATCCGGATTCGTATGCGCGTTATTTGACCAGCATCCGGAAAAGGAGATGTTCCGTAAGTATTTTAACAGAGCTGTGGAGCTGAATATGAAATATCATATCAGACCGGATGTGGCAGCCTATGAGTCACTGGGCGGAAGAGAGACCGAGAATCTGAGCTGTTACTCCTTTGCGATGCTGCGTCCGTTTATGCAGGTGTGCAGCTTGTTCGAGCGGTGTGGATATCCCAATCCGCTGGTTTGTGAGAATGGAGCGAAGTGGCTGAACTGGATGACCGGAGCACTTAGCGCTCCGGTGAACGGAAGACGCATCGTCCCGCAGCAGGGCGCGCATTCGCGTACGGATGATATTCCCTACATGCTGTGTCAGCTGGCGCAGATGCTGGAGGACACCTATCCGGAGATCGCGAGGAATACCTATGCGGCATGCAGAGGAAGTGCGTTGAATGGTTTTGAGCACAATGAGAAGGTTTGGAAATTGCTGTTCGAGCGGAAGGAGGACGACGGTGAGCTTACGTTAAAGACGGAGAAGTTTACCGGCTTTGGCTGCATATTAAGAGAAGGCGTCGGGACTCCGAACGAGATATCCGTGCATGTGCAGCAGCTTGATCGCGGACCCAATTATCGCTGGGGCTGCTTTGAGAATACCGGAAACGGCGGTATCTACTACTATGCGGCCGGAAAACGTTACAGCTATAATTCTCCGGAGGATACGGGAGACAGGGATCTGGGGGCCGATGTCGGCAACTGTGGTTTTGCGGTGAAGAAGGACCATTTCTATCACAATATTGGATTCCAGGATTTGACAGAGCCTTTGCGCGATTTCCCGGTTGTGAAGCAGGCAAAGCTGATGGCCGGTGATACGATCCGTGATTATTATAAATACCGCAGAGTATCGCTGGTTGAGACAGATTATGCGGTGATGTATGACGCAGTAACCCATATGAGAGCGGCCGGAAGATTCCTCTGGACGGCGAATGAATTAGAGGAATTCCCGGAGATCTGGCAGCTTGTTCCCGGAGCAAAACAGATGGAAGGCGATGGCGGAGCGAATCAGTACAGAGCGGGAAATGGTGACGCCCACTGTCTGGAAGCACATCAGCGTTCCAAGACGGTTACCTATGACGGCAACGGCAACTTCCTGACGCTTGTCAGTCATAGAAAGGATATACAGGTGCAAAAGACGGAATACGGAGCTGCTGTCGAGCTTCCGGATCGAACAGATTATCTATTCGAGGATGAGGCCAGAATCCGGTATCAAGCGGAAGCGATGTCTTTTACCGGCAAGAGCGGTATTATCAGTATTCATAAGGACGGAACCGTAAGAGGTGCGCTGTTAGAAGGAACCCGCATCGGCGTCGGGAATCTGCAGATTTGCCTCGAAGGCAGAGGCGCGGTGTTCTTTGAAAAGCAGGAGATGGCTAAGGCTGCCGGAGGAGTAGACGTTCACAGCGCCGATGAGGATGTGCAGGCTGCCGGGGCAGAGGGGACCGCAGCTGCAGGTATCTGGTCCGGCCTGATTACCGCGGACGAGTTCTGTTCGCTGCGAATCAATGATCGGACGGTGCTGGTGGAAAAGGGCAAATACCGGTGGAAGCTCGGAGCGGATATTGAGCTTAGAAAGCTGCCGGAACGTACCTACACCGGAATCAACGGATTTGTCAGAGACACCAGGAGACATGAGTGGGGCTTTCTGGGAACTGATTTCAAGGATACGGGAGAGATTCTGACTTATCCGGAGGAATAAAAGAGGCGAAAGGCTCCGGGAAGTCCGCATGAGCGGTATGGACAGAGACAGGAATGGGAGACAGAATTGTGCCCGGAAGAGAATATCGGAAAAGTAGGAGTAGATACATGGATTATAGAGTGGACAGAGGAAGAGTGATCGCAGACGCGGGAGTTCCGTACCTGCCAAGATGGTTCTGCGATGACTTAGTAGCGATGGAGGTTGATAAGTACGGAATATCAAAGGTGGAATACTTTAACAGAACCACCAGGGGATCTGAAAAAGTATTTATTGATGATATGTGGGGCGGCATTCGGTTCTATCTTTACAATCAGGGATATCGCAGCGGGCAGACCCTTAAGAACTGTGAGGTGATGCCGTACGGATTTTCCGGAGAATGGCATTATAAGGGTATGGTATTCCGGTATGAGCAAAGGATTATCAACAACAGTATTTGGGTTTCGCTTCGGCCGACAGGAAAGATCTGTCCGGGGCTTGCGTTCACCCTGGAGTTCTATGATCATCTTTGCTTTACGCCGCAGAAATCCGGAGATAACCGCTATGTCAGCGGAATCGAACGAACCTGGAGGGAATGGCAGTATGACGGTACCTGTCTGAAAAGCAGTTATCGGGAGCTTGACGCATATACCCATGTGGCGATTGGAAGCAATACAGCGATGCAGTATGGGAAGCATACAATCGGCAACAGCAAGATTATCCTGATAAGTGAAGAGCTGGAAGAAGGGAAGGAGTATCGGTTCGTCATCGCACTGGATGAGACGGAGGCTGCCGTGCAGGCCAGAATCCGGGATACGCTGCTAAACGATCAGAGCTACATAGAGAAGCAGGAGAGACGGTATGAGGAAGTAATCGAGAGGAGCCCTGTGCTGGAGAGCCCGTACGATTCTCTGAACCGGTTCTTTGCGCTTGCCCCTTTGTATCATGAGTCCTGTAAGGTGACATCGGTACCGGGGGCGGTGCGCGCGAAGACGGAGCACTACTGGATCTGGGGCTGGGACGGCATGTCGTCAGGATTTGCCTATTCGTACTGGGGCGATGAGGATTATATAGGAAAGCTCCTGCAGCTATATCTTGATACGGCAGATCCGGAGGCGGGAATTGGACACTGGTTCGCAAGGGATATGTCCCACATTCAGACCAGCATGGTGTCGGCGCAGGGGTTCTACATCAGCCTGCTGTACCTGCACTGGATGAACGGAGGCGACATCAGGCCTTATTATGAATTCGCAAAGAAGATATTTGGAATGATTCGGGATACCGAGGTCGGCGACCTGGGCTTATGCGAGGGGTATTCGCTGTTCCCGGATTTTAGGAACGCGATTCTGGAGACCGGGCATGATATCAGTACATTTAATAATTCGAGTACTTATTGCGCGGTTTGCGCGATGAGAACGCTTGCAAAGGAGATGCAGGATTCTGAGACACAGAATAAGGCGGCTGCGCTTGCGGACAGGATGAGACAGAATTTTGGAACGATTCTTTATGATGAAAGTAAGGGCTTCTTCGCGGGATCGGCTGACGCTAAGACTCTTAAGAGGAGAGAGGTATACCTGTCTCCGGGGATTAAGTGGGACAATCTGTTCTGCCGCGATTTGATCGAGAAGAACAGAAAAGAGCTGCTGCGCTTCTTCGAAAAGAATTTTGTGTGCGAGGCAGGGCTTCTGTTCGTGCCGGTCTGGGGCAAGGGATATGACGCGGACGCGAATCAGCTTCATTGTTACTGGCCCGCCATCAGCGAATGCTATGCGAGACTGATGAATCTGGAGAATCGAAAGGACCTGATTGAGCGGTTCATCAGCTGGATCGGATGCTGGACGGATGTTCTGATGTGTCCGGAGGGAATTGACTGCTATGATAATGTAAATGAACCGAAGCCGGATGGCTGGAATGCGATTAACGGAGCATGGCAGGCGTATTCCATGCGTGCATGGTACGAGGCCACAGTTCACAGCGTAGTGGGGGTGGATTTCGCGGAGAATGGAATGAACCTCTACCCATATGACGGGGAGGAGCTGGTGCTTAAGAATCTGCATTTCCGCCATAAGACCTTTACGGTGCGGATGAAAGGGAGCGGCTGTCGGATTCAGGAGGTTATCCTGAACGGGAAGAGTCTTGGTGCCGTCTCGGCGATTCCGATGGAGGCATTTGCAAAGGAGAATTGGATTGAGGTAATTCGTACCTGTGCGGAGTAATCCGAAAGGGGCAGCAGGTTTTACGTGCAGGTTGAATCGTGTAAAAGAAAGAGGTGCGGCATGAAAGAGGTTATTGAACGAATCCAGAAAAGAACCCTGGAACTTGATATGTCCGAATGCAACTGGGGAGAGGGCGTTGCCCTGTGGGGCTTTAACCGTTCGGTTAAGGCGGTGCCCAGTGCTCGGTATCTTCCCTTCCTGAAGGAATGGGTGAAGAAAGGCATTGCGGAGGAGCGGTTTAAGCATACGGTAAATAATTCGATTCCCTGCATTGGTCTGGGCGAGGTATACAAGGCAGTCGGCGATGAGGAATGCTTCCGGATTATGAAGGGGCAGGCGGAATACCTGATGAAGGAAGCACCGAGGCTTAACAATGGAGCGATCATTCATACGGATCCGTATGCCAGATTTGGCCGCCAGATGTGGGCGGACACAATATTCATGGCAGGGCTGTTCCTGGCTTATATGGGCAGGCTTACCGGCAATCAGGCCTATATTGAGGAGGCGATGAACCAGCTGGCGATTCATATTGATGTGCTGCAGGCGGAGGACGGACTTCTGTATCACGGCTGGGATGAGACCCTGCAGGAACATATCGGCTGCAAATGGGGAAGAGCCAATGCATGGGTCAGTGTCGGCATCGTGGAAATGCTTGATTATATGCCGGCAGATGAGCGCATGATCCGCGCGCTTGAAAGGCAGCTGGACGCAATCGCGCCCTGGCAGAAGGAGAATGGGCTTTGGAGAACGGTGCTGAACGGAACCTTCTCCTACCTGGAGGCCTCGAGCGCTTACGGCTTCGGATATGCGATCTTAAAGGGGGTAAGACTTGGTGTGCTTGACCGGAAATACCTGGCGCTTGTCGATAGAATGAAGGATACACTATATACGAATGTGGACGAGACCGGTAAGGTAAATAACATCTCCGCCGGTACTCCGGTCATGAGAAATGAGGCAGAATACAACATTATCTGCGAGCACCGGATTCAGACCTGGGGACAGGGACTGGCGCTGCTGTATTTTTCGGAATGCCAGCTGTGGGAAGAAGAAGGCAGGAATTAGGCTTTTGCAAGAATGATTGATGCAATGATTCAGGAATGAATGTGGGAGAAAGAGGTATCATGATGGGAAAGAAGCTGATATTAGAAGAGATTCAGGAGATATTGGATCGGATTCCGTATCCGGAGCACGCGGATTTTGATGAGGGAGAGGCGAAGGAAGATTCCGACAGGTTCGGCGAAGCAGATCAGAAGCGGGATTGCGTCCGGTCCGATGCAAGAGCGCAGAAGAGATTTTCCGTCACATCCGGCGAAGATGTACAGGCTGTGTGGGCAGAGCTGATCGACCAGATGAAGAAGGCGAAGGAACCGACGGATTATGTGCTGCAGCTGGAACCGGGAGAGCACGTGATAACAGCCCCTTTATGCATGGACGGCAGGGAATACAATGACGATATCCGACTGACGATCGAGGGAAAGAATGCCGTTCTGACCGGCAGTGTAAGACTCGATTCCTCGCGCTTCGCACCGGTAGAAGGCAAACCGTATTATTGCTATGCCTTTGAGCCGGATGCGAGAGGAGAATACCCGGATTTCCACTTTGTGACGGTGAACGGGAGGATGCTTCGCCCCGCGGGACGCGGTTCGAGGCGGGCGACCGAAGCAAAACAATGTATCATCAAGTACCGCCGTACTTACGACGCCGCGACGAAAGCGGAGACGAATGTGAAGGGTGTTCCGAAGATGTATCTGGATGAGGAACTGTTCGCGGGAGTGACCGAGCGCGATTTTGAGACGATGGAACTGTACCTGGAACTGCATTGGTATTTTGATATCGTACATATTGTAGGGATCGACTGGAATGACCGGATTCCGGAGGAACATCTGGTGGCCGTCCATATCCGTGAGGAGGAGTATCGGGCAATGCGGGCTCCGGCCGGTACGGACGAGAATTATTTTCCGGGACATATATACTGGGTGGAGAATTGTCTGACGTTCCTGGAACATCCGGGTGCTTATTACTATGATCACTGTCGGGGCAGATTGTACTATTACCCGGAGAACGATGAACCGATAGCGGATGTGGCGTTCGGATATACGATGCCGGAGAATCTGCTGATTCTGAAAAATCTGAAGAACGTGCAGATCCGGAATCTGACCCTTACCGGCGTGGATCAGAAAGAACTCGAGCGCGGCGGCTACTACGCGGGACAGGCGGGCAATGTGTTCCGGGGTGAGGGTCTGAAATATGCGGCTGTGTATGGGGAAAACCTGGATGGAATCACAATATGCGGCTGTACCTTCCGCGATATGGCCGGGGATGGACTCAGCGTGCGCGGCAGACTGCGCCGGGTAAGGATTGCTTCGAACCGATTCTTCCATATCGGCGCGACGGCAATCCGCTGCGGTGATTTCTGCGTCTCCCGCTGGGCAGAAGAAGTGAGCATGAAGGAGCTGATTGTAGAAAATAATTACCTGGACGGAATTGGCTGGTTTTTGCGTGAAAGTGTAGCCCTGATGGTATCCAAGGTATTTAATGCACGAATCTGGTATAACACGATTCAGAACTGCTGCTACTCGGCGATTAGTGTGGGAACCCATTATGGACCGGGAAGTTTTCAAAAAGATGCGGTAGGCGGCAACCTGCGGAATGTCGTCATCGCATTTAACAATATCACGGATTTCATGACTGATATGAGAGACGGAGCTGCTATATACACCCTGGGCTATAACGGAGATACAGGGATTCTCGAGCCGTTCAATTATATCCTTGGAAATGTCGCTGTCTGGTCGGATATCAGCGGGGATATTCACGGGGAGGGACATACCAGCGGCTGGTACAATGATAATGGGTCGACTCACTGGCTGGATATGGGAAATATTCAGTTCCTGAATCCGAACCGCAGATGGCTGCGCATGTACTATCATTATGTGCAGACGACCGCGGAGAATGTTACCATCCGCAGAAATGCGTATGTGAACCGGGTATCCGAGGAGAACCTCTACGGTGATCTTGCACAGGTCGGAGAGATTGGCGAGGCACTGCTTGAGAAGGAGATTATTTACTGGAACATTGATGCGGAGCGTAATATTCACGAGGCGGATACGACGTATTTCCGGACGGAGAATGAGCTGTCAGAAGAATGGAGACGGCTCGTGGAGAACGCCGGTTATCGTGAAAAGAGCTTCTAAGGCAAAAAGTCTCGCCAAGGCAATCAAGTGCCTGAGGAATGGAGGATTTTATGGAATACGGCAAGTTTATAGACGGAGGAAGAACCTACCGGATTCAGACGGCAAAGACGCCGACACCGTGGAAGAACCTACTGTTCAATGATGAGTATTTTACAGAAGTATCGCAGCGGTTGTGCGGAGCAGGCTTCGCGGTGCAGGAGTATAAAAGAACGCCTGTCCTTGCAGGCGACAAGGTGTTCTGGGTGAAAATCGGAGATAAGGCGTATCATCTGTGTCACGGAACGGGTCTGACCTATTCCTGCGAGCACCACATTCACAAGACGGTGCTGCGGGAAGAATTCGAGGAATTCGAGAGCGAGATCACGGTCTTTGTTCCGGAAAGCGGAAAAAGAGAACTGTGGCAGGTCAAGCTTACAAATAGGACTGCAAAGAGCCTGACCGCAGAGGTGTTCTCCTGTTTCGAATTCGCGAACATCGAGTACCTGAGCCTGGAATGCGAGTACGACCGGGAAAAGGGATATTTCTGCAAGAGCTCCTTCCCGTATCATATTACCTATGATGAGTACGAGAAGCTGAAAGGTACGGAGAGAAAAATATATGTTATGAGCAGTGCGGAAGTAAAAAGCTTTGAGTGCTCGAAGCAGAAGTTTTATGGAGGGGATAATCCTTATAGCGTACCCCGGATGGTAGAACTGGGGAGAGGAACCAATGAGAAATGTGAGTACGAGGACTGCGTTGCCGGATTTCATCATGAGTTCGTGCTTGGAAGCCTAAAAGCAGGAGCTGTCTGCTTTGTCGCGGGAGAGGCCGGAACACGGGAAGAGATTGATCGCATTCAGGCAAATCGGCCGGATTTTGAGCAGGAACTGAAGGCAGCGGAGAAGAAATGGGAGTCGTATATGAATGCACTTCAGATTGATTCCGGCTATGACGATCTGAACTGGTTCGTCAACTGCTGGCTGAAAAAACAGATGGTCTATCTGGCCAGAATGAACCGTGGAGGAGTCTATTGTCCTGTAAGAAATCAACTGCAGGATGCAATGGGCTACGCGGTTCTGGATCCGGAAGGAGCCTTTGAGCTTGGTCTAAGAGTGCTGCGCAGACAAAAAGAAAATGGGTATCTCAAACAGTGGTATATGACGGATGGTTCGCCGGATAAGGGGCTTTGTCTGATTCATCACAGTGACGCCTGCGTATGGCTGATTATCTGCATGACGGAGATTATAGAGCTGACCGGCAAGTTAGAGTATTATGGGAAGAAGGAAGCATATTCCGACAGCGGTTTGGAAGAGACGATATATGAGCATCTGAGAAAAGGCGCGCTGTATATGGCTTCTCAGATTGGTTCTCATGGGTTATGCCTGATGAAGGACGGAGACTGGACCGACCCCATTAACGGTGCAGGACGAAAAGGAAGGGGCGAATCTGTCTGGAATACCCTTGCGTTAATCTATGCAATTAAGAAATTGTGTGCCGTGAGGTTCGATGAAGAGCTGGACAGAATCAGAGCCTCTTTGACAGAAGCGGTGAATACATACGGATGGGACGGGGATCGATACCTCGCCGGGTATGATGACGAGGGAATCCCGTTCGGCAGCAGAGTGGAAGAGGAAGCAAGCCTGTTCCTGAATGCGCAGACCTGGGCCTTAATTGCCGGAGTGTGCGACGAGGAAAGAATTCAGATTCTGAAAAGACAGATCGGAACGCTGAAAACGGATTTCGGATATCTTCTGCTGTACCCTCCTTTTAAAAGCTGGAATCCGAGATGGGGAAAGATCAGTATCAAGCAGAAGGGAACGACAGAGAACGGTTCGGTCTATTGCCACGGCAATCTGTTCAAGGCATACGCGGATTTCCTGATCGGAGACAGAGAAGCTGCGGTCGCCACCATGCGCAGTATCCTGCCGACCAATGAAAGGAATGGCCCCGATAAAAACCTGCAGGTGCCGATCTTTGTTCCGAATTACTATTTTGGGTGCGAAGGAGAGAATCTGGGACATTCGAGCAATGTCTACAGCACCGGGGCGGCAGCCTGGATGCTGTGGCTGGCAAAAAAGTATATGAATGATGGAAACAAGTAAAAAAATGTTGAAAAATTAAAGATAATAAAAAAATTAATGTTGTTTTAGCTCACGCTAACTGGTAAAATAAAGAGGGACTCTTATTAAGAGGCGAAATACAGGAGACAGACTCTAAGCTGATTGAAAGGTCGGTTTAGGGTCTTTTTTTTAAAATGGGTTATAATACAGAAGGTAGATATGGTATCCGGTAATAGGATTGGGCACGCAGTGCACATGGCATAATCAAGGAGGCTTTTTATGTATCGAGTTATTATTGTCGAAGACGAAAAAGTATTACGAAAAGGATTGACCAATTTGGTGCCCTGGGAGGAGCTGGGATTTGAGGTATGTGGGGCATTTGCAGATGGCGAAGAGGCCTATGTATGGTTAAAGACGAATCCCTGTGATGTGGTTCTGACAGACATCATGATGGGAAAGATGGATGGTCTGGAGCTTGCAAGACAGATTCATATCGAATCTCCCTTTATTAAGGTTGTAATCCTGAGCGGGTATGCAGATTTTTCAAATGCGCGGGCTGCAATACAATATGGAGTCAAAGACTTTTTGGAAAAGCCGGTTGATGAGGATGAACTGGCAGGAACCTTTCGGAAGATTAAAAACGAGTTGGATGAAGAAGGCCAGGAGAACCCGGATCGAGAAGAATTAGCTACCTGGAGTCAGCTGCTGGTTCTGGAAATTAATTCCGGAAATAATGCATCCATAGGAAATGTTCTTGGTGATTACATGGATCGAATTGTGTCGCTGCCGCTGAGCACGATTCAAAAGCGCTTGGAGTATTTGTGTTATGAGATTGCGCGAGTATATAAGAGCCGCGGAATTGATGTCTGGACTGTGACAAACGAGTTCTACAGTATCATGTCGGTCTATAAGCAAAAGGATTATCAGGCTCTATACAACTGTGTGCTGGAAATGTTCCTGGCATTGAAAGCCGGAATCGAGAATAAGGGAGAAGGAGAGACCGATGATTATATTATTGAGCGGATCAAACGGTATATTCAGAATCACCTTGGGGAGGATATTGGAAATGTTGAGATTGCGAAGGCACACAGGCTGCATCCCGTGTATATGGGGAAGCTCTTTCGGGAGCAGACCGGAATGACCCTGTCGGAATATACGATAAAGGTCAGGATGGAACGGGCGTGCGAACTACTGAAGAAAAATAAATATTCGATTGGGGAGATTGGCCGTATGGTAGGGTACAACGCATCGTACTATTTTTCGGCCGTATTTAAGAAATATACGGGATTTACTCCGACGGAGTACCGTGACAGAGTGACAAAAACCTGATAGAGCAGAGGAAAAGGCTGTGCCCGGCGGCCCGAACCCGAGGGTTACCGGCAGGAATGGAGAGTAGCATTGAAGATACAAAAGAAAGTGGGAAAAAGCATCTGGTATTATATCAAGAATTACAAATTTAAAAGTCTCTTGATCCAGAATTTTCTGTTTATTGTTACATTTGCGACAGTGCCGCTGATTACTACGATCTATCGGAATTATGTGAGCTTTGAACAGGAGATGAACCTGAGGATGGAGGAGAGCAATATGGAGCTCCTTCTGAAAAGTGCAACGGTAATTGATAATATTGTTTCTGATGTTATGACCATATTGGAAGAGATGCAGGATTCCCCGGAGTGCCGTTATTTGTATGAGTCGAATTATTTCAGTGCGCAATATCGAGAAAACGCAGAATGGGTAAAGGGGAGAATCGAGGATTATAAGATTCACTATCCTTATGTAAAGTCGATTTGCTTATACTCGAAACGGAATCAGCTGGTGTTGGACGATACTGAAATTGTGTCGATTGAAGAGATTGAGGGCAGAGGGTATAAATGGTACGACATTGATCGAATCTTTCCGATGGAGGATCCGTATACGCTGGTTGGAGACGATGGAAATATTATGTTCTGTGCGCCTTTATATCGGGAAGAATCCATTGCGGCGGGGCTTCTCGTCGTCAATGTTGATACGGCAGTGCTCGGAAATCGTCTGGAGAGGGAAGCGGCACCTGCGGCCCGCAGCTTTTTTATCCTGGATATCAGCGGTCAGGCCATGTATTGCAATAACGAAGAGAATTTGCTCGGAGCTCATAAGCAATACTACCAACGGTTAATCGGAAAAGCGCGGAATGCGGAAAGCAGCATGGAAGAGGCGGAAAACAGCACAAAGGTGGTATCGGTCAGCAGTTCGATTCACAGAAGCTGGAAATATGCATTAGTTACAGATAAGCCTCTTTATACGGAAGAAATGGGTAAGCTGAGGAATTTGTTGGTGGGTTCTGTGATAACCGGAGTATTGCCGAGCCTTTTGGTTGCTTATCTCATTACGGTTGTCACCTATCGTCCGGTGAAAAAGATACTGAATGTCGTGGAAAAACCGGAGGAGTATATCTATAACGAGAGGGAGGCGTCGAATGAGGTACTGTACATTACAAGTAATATTTTGAATACAATCGACAGAAAAGAGAAGATGGAGGATGAGCTGACCAATCGTCTGCAGTCTCTGAGAGTGGCCCAGTCATTGGCGCTGCAGTTCCAGGTGGATCCCCACTTTTTATTTAATACGTTGGAGATGATTAAATGGACCACTGTGGAGGATATGGGTTCCGGCAACAGAGCCAGCAGGCAGCTCACGAAAGTGGCGCGCCTGTATCGAATTGCATTAGAGTCTGATAATATGATACTGCCGTTAAAGGAGGAGATCGAGTTCCTGCATCTGTATATTGAAATTCTGGATATTCGATATGATGGGAGCATTCGATTTGAGTGGGAAATTGATGAGAAGCTGTATGATTGCAGAGTGGTTAAGCTATGCATTCAACCTCTGATTGAGAACGCAGTTAAGCACGGGTTAAAGCCAAAAAACTATAATGGAACGATATGGATTCGTGCGGAGCGAGTGGGTGAGACGATGTGCATCTGTGTTGAGAATGACGGAGTAGAGATGTCTGTATCGGAAATCGCAGCGATGAATCATTCGTTTGCCGGAAGAAACGGCTTCCAGGATGCCAGAGTAGGGCTGCTGAATATCAATGAACGAATTAAGCTGCTCTATGGTCTCGAATATGGCCTGAAGCTGGAGAAACGTGGTGAGGGACTGCAGGGAATGAAGGTAATACTTACATTTCCTATTACATAGAGTAAGATTGTGCTGCCTTTGCGCAGGGGCGATCCGGCATGTTGGGTAACGTGTCGCTGGAATGACAGGAGAAATATGCTTCCTGTCGTTCGGGCGGCACGTTTTTGTTATTCCGCTTATTTGGACGGAGGCTGTGTGGAATTGGATCACGGGCAGGTTCAAAGGGGGAATATAACGAAATCACGGAACTAAGGTAAAAATTTTGTAAGGATGTCAAAAATTTGATATTGTAGAACGCCCCCCCGGCTGGTAAGCTAAAAATGAGGACGTATCTGCCGTTTGGAATTCTTTGAAACGGTTGATTGGAGAGACAATATGGCAAGAGTCTTGGAGAGAAGAGCGTACTGAGAATGGAGATGCATATGGACAATAACAGAATGGCCGAGCATACATTATGGTATCAGAATCCGGCCCTGAATTTTAATGAATCTCTGCCGTTGGGAAATGGGCGGATCGGAGCCTGTGTATATGGCGGGATTGGGCGAGAGAGGATATCGCTCAACGAGGATACGTTGTGGAGCGGATATCCCAAGGAGATTGTAAAAGAGAATTTTCCCGAAGTCTACCAGAAAGCATCACAGCTTATGAATGCCGGAAGAGTCTCCGAAGCGCAAACGCTGCTGGAAGGGAAGTTTGGAGATTATCTGGTGCAGGTATATCTGCCGCTTGGCAGTCTTCAGATTGAGATGGCACACGGGGAAGAAGCGGCTGGCTACGAAAGAAAGCTGCAGCTTGACAACGCGGTTCATACAGTAACGTATCGAATTGGAGATACGATATATACAAGGGAATCCTTTGTCAGTCATGATGCACAGGTACTGGCAGTCCATATGACCTGCTCGCGGCCGGCAGGAATATCGTTGGCGGCATGGCTGGAGAGTCAGTTAAAATGCGAGCGCAGGCGCGTTGGCGAGGAGGAATGGAAGGACGTTCGGGTGATTGGCGGGAATGAACGGAGTGACAGGAATGAGCAGACTGGCGGAAGTGTGTCAGGCAGACTGTCATCCGGAGTATCAGGAGAGGCTGTCGGTCTGGAAGGGCATGCCCCGGAATGTGTCGCCGGATATGGGGATCATTATCGGTCTCCGGATCATCAGGTCTACTCCGACGATCCGGCGCATAGAGGAATCGGTTTTTCGGCGATGCTTTCGGTTCGGGCGGCAGGCGGCGAAGTTCGGTATGAAGGTGCAAAGGCAATCGTGACCGGAGCGGACGAAGTGACGATTTATGTGGCGGCGAGAACGGCGTTCGAGAAATGGAACCGGCATCCTTCGGATTCGGGGGTGGATTACAGGGGATTGTGCCTTGCGGATCTTAAGCGGGTCTGGGAAAGACCCTATCCGGAAGTATTGCAGGAGCATATTACAGCGCATCAGGAGCTGTATAACCGCTGTGAAATCTCGTTAGGCAGCAGTTCGAACAGCAGCCTTGCGACTGACCGGCGAATGGAGCTGTTGGATGAGGGCGAAGAGGATAATGCATTGTATACGCTGCTGTTCAACTATGGACGCTACCTTGCAATCGCCTCGTCCAGAGAGGGAACGCAGCCGGCCAATCTTCAGGGAATCTGGAATGAGAAGCTGCTTCCGCCCTGGAACAGTAACTACACGCTTAACATTAATACGGAGATGAATTACTGGCCGATGTTGGCCTGCGGGCTGCGGGAGTGCTATGAACCGTTGATTCGAATGGCCGGGGAGCTGGCGGAATCCGGAAGTCTTACGGCGAAGACGTATTACGGGCTGGATGGCTGGGTCTGCCACCATTCAAGCGATATCTGGAGATTGACTCACCCGGGCACGAATCGTCTGCCCGGAAATGCGCAGTGGGGCTTCTGGAACATGTCCTCCGGGTGGATATCGGTGATGCTGTGGAATTATTATCGGTATACCGGGGATAAAGAATATTTGGCCAATATATATCCGGTGATGGAAGGGGCGGCCCGGTTCTACCGGCAGCTGCTGAGCGAACAGGACGGGCAGCTGGTATTGTCTCCCTCTACCTCTCCGGAAAATAATTACATACAGGATGGGGAGGAACACGCCGTTGATTGCTCGACCGCAATGACGCAGGAGATTCTTTTTGATCTGTTCCTGGCGGTAGCAGAGGCACAGAATATCCTGGGGAAGAGAGAAGGGGGAGAACGCTTATCGAAGGCCGCAGCGTCACAGGAGTGTGCGGGATGTATGTCAAAGTCTGCAGAGTTCTGTGATTACGATTATGCCGAGCTTGCGGCAAGGCTGAAGAAGCCTCAGATCCAAAGCGACGGACTTCTTTGCGAGTGGGATAAAGAGCACGAGGTCTGGGATCCGCATCATCGGCACGTCTCGCATCTGTATGGGCTGTTCCCGTCCGATCAGTTCGATGAGGCACAGAAGGAGGCGGCAAAGAAGGTACTGGAGCAGCGGGGAGACGGAGGAACCGGCTGGAGCCTTGCCTGGAAGATTAATCTCTGGGCCAGACTTCGGGATGGGGAACACGCGCTGATGCTGCTAAAGAATCAGCTGAATCCCGTACCAAGTGTGGGTGAAAAGGCAAATAAGCCGGACGGTTCGGGATTCTCCGGCGGCAGTTATCCCAATCTGATGTGCGCGCATCCGCCGTTCCAGATTGACGGCAATTTCGGCGCGGCAAGCGGCATCATAGAGATGCTGGTTCAGACTGACCGGAACGGGGAGCCAATCTTGCTGCCCGCTCTGCCGAAGAGCTGGAAAGAGGGAAGAGTGACCGGAATCTGCCTGCCCGGCGGGAAGACAATAAGCTTCGAGTGGGCGGACGGCAAGGTCAGGAAGATCTGGTAAGCCGGGACGAATTCGGCAGTGTGATAGGGTTCTGCAGCATTTCGAATGGCTGGATCAGAAGCCTGCCGATTATTTCACATAGAAAGGAAGGATCATAGAATGCAATACGGGTATTATGACAATGAAAACAGGGAGTATGTGATCACACGTCCCGACACACCTGCGCCGTGGATGAACTATTTAGGAAATGGTCAGTTCAGCGGAATTATCTCGAACACGGCGGGAGGCCTGGTGTTCCACAAGGATTCCAGCAGCCACAGAATCACCAGATACCGTTTCAATCAGATTCCGTGGGATCGTCCGGGCAGATATCTCTATCTGCGCGATATGGCGGATGGAGAATACTGGTCGCCGACCTGGCAGCCGGTGATGAAGGAGTTAGACTCGTATGAATGCCGCCATGGATATGGGTATACGAAGATTACGAGCAGCCGGAAGGAGATTGCGAGCGCGATTACATACTTTATTCCGCTGAATAAGAATTATGAGCTGTGGCAGGTTTCGCTGACCAATAACGGTAATGCGAAAAAGAAACTCAGAGCCTTTACTTATCTGGAATTCTCAAGCTATGAGGCCGCGTATGATCTGGAGGCCGACTGGCCGAGATACTTCATGACCGGCTTCCACGAGGGAAATGCGGTGGTATTTGACCCGTCGGATGACTGGATTCATGTGCCGGAGCGCTTAAGCTTCATCGGTTCGAATCTCGATATTGCGGGCTATGACTGTGACAGAGATGCTTTTATTGGCAGATACAGAAGCGAGTCGAATCCGATTGCGGTAGAAAAGGGCGAGTGCGGCAACACGGAGCTTAACGCGGATAACTGCTGCGGTTCCATTTGCCTGGATCTGGAGCTTGAGCCGAATGAGACAAAAGAATTCTGCATCGTGGTGGGAATTACGGATGACAGAAAGAAGATTGCTGATATCATAGAGGGGGCGGTGCGTGACGCCGAGGAGGATTACGGAAAGCTTGCTGCGTTCTGGAACGAGCATGTGAACCTGATTCAGGTCGAGACACCGGATGAAGAGATGAACACGATGCTCAACTGCTGGCATCCGTATCAGTGCCGCATGACCTTCAATTGGTCGCGTTTTATCTCGTATTACGAGAGAGGACTTGGCCGCGGCTGGGGCTACCGTGACAGTATGCAGGATGTTCTCGGCGTGATGCATTCGGTTCCGGAACAGGTAAAAGAGCGAATCAAGACGCTGTTGTCGATTCAGTACGCCCGCGGAGACGCGAGGGCTGTGTATTTCCCGGGAACCGGCAAGTCGAGCGGCGGCGGTCGGTCGGATGATCATATCTGGGGCATCTTCTCGGTCTGCTCGTATATCCGCGAGACCGGCGACTACGCGTTCTTAGAGGAGACGGTTCCGTATGTGGACGGCGGCGAGGCAACGGTCTGCGAGCACCTGATTCAGGGCCTGAAGTTCACCAGAGAACATGTAGGTGCGCATGATATTCCGCTGTTCCTGCACAATGACTGGAACGATTCTCTCAAATATATCACCAAGGAGGGCAGAGGCGAGAGCTCCTTTGTCTTTTTCCAGGCAGCGCATGCCGCATACGAGCTAAAGCTTCTCTTTGCAAAGATTGGAGACGCGGACAAGCTTGCCTGGGCGACGGATTATTACAGCTGGTGCGAGTCGGTCTACAACCGGCTCTGGGACGGCAAGTGGTTCCTGCGCGGCTTTAATGACTACGGCGAGAAATACGGAACGGACGAGGATGAATTCAACAAGATTTTCCTGAATCCGCAGTCCTGGGCGGTCTTAAGCCGTCTGCCAAGCGCGGAGCAGGGGAATTCGTGTTTTGAGAACGTAAAGAAATACCTGTTCACGGACATGGGTGTTGTCTCGCACGCTCCGGCTTCGTCGGGCATCGACATCCCGAATAAGAGCTATTTTGGCCTGAAGGGCGGAGTAAGAGAGAACGGCGGAATCTTCTTCCATGCAAGCACGTGGGCGATTATTGCGGAGACGATTCTGGGAAGAAATGAAGACGCGTATTCCCTGTACCGCCGTGAGCTGCCGACGATGCGGAATGACAAGGTGGATGACTGCATGATCGAGCCTTACGTGTACGCATCCTCCATGATTGCGCCGTGCCATGAAAAGAACCGGATGGGTGTCGGCTCCTGGCTGAGCGGAACCGCGTCGTGGATGTATGTGGCGGCAACGCAGTATATCTTAGGCTTCCGCCCGGATTATGACGGTGTGATTATTGATCCGTGTGTACCGGAAGCATGGGATGGCTTCCGGTATACGAGAATGTACCGCGGTGTGAAGGTCTTTGTGGAATCCGGGAAACTTCCTCGGGAAGGGGCAAGGTGCAGTGCCCTGCTTGTGGACGGCGTGAAGATAGAAGGTAATTATGTGCCGGTATCTATGTTGGAGGGAAAAGAGACGGTGAAGATTCAGGTTATCTATTAAACGTTACGAATAGAGTCGGGGCATGTCGGGCGGGCCGTGTTGTTGGCCCGCCCGATTCTTTGTGGATAGCATATCTTATATTTTGGCTTCTGTCAAGAAACATACCCTTGACATTTGATTGGATTATTCATATAATAGAATTTGCCTGAGGCGGACAGAACGGATTATTCTGAGGCCCGAGGGTATATCATTTCATATGTTTCCGTAGCTCAGCAGGATAGAGCACTCGCCTCCTAAGCGAGGGGTCGTGCGTTCGAATCGCATCGGGAACGTGATTGGGAGCATCGAATCTGATCGGTGCTCCTGTTTTTTGCTTTCTTATGCAGACGAATCCCCTGCTTTGGCCCGTCTTTCCTGGGCGAAATGAGCGAAAATGCGCTTGCAAGCAGTCTATAAAAATGTTACTATTATTTTAAATTAATGTACAAATCAAACGGTCAAAAATCAATCAATGTGGAGAGAGAATAGTAAGGAGGTATTTATGAGTACAAAGGAAACGGCAGCGGGAGTGATTCGGGATGGCAAGGCGGTTCTGGGGATTGAGTTCGGCTCGACCCGAATTAAAGCGGTCCTGATCGGTGAGCAGAATGAGCCGATCGCTTCGGGAAGCCATGACTGGGAGAACCGGCTGGAGAATAATATTTGGACGTATAGCCTGGAGGATATCTGGAATGGTCTGCAGGACTGCTATCGCGATCTGGTGAAGGATGTGAAGGCGCAGTACGGAGTTCCGATTACGAGGCTGGGAGCGATTGGATTCAGCGGCATGATGCATGGGTATATGGCATTTGATCAGGACGGGAAGCTCCTGGTTCCGTTCCGCACCTGGAGAAATACGATTACGCAGGAGGCGTCGGAGAAGCTGACAGAGGCATTTCAGTTCCATATCCCGCAGAGATGGACGATTGCGCATCTGTATCAGGCGATTTTGAACGGAGAAGAGCATGTGGCGAAGCTTTCGTTCGTGACAACGCTGGCCGGGTATGTTCAGTGGAAGCTGACCGGTAAGAAGGTACTCGGTGTCGGCGAGGCTTCCGGCGCGTTCCCGATTGATATTGCGACGGGACAGTATAATTCTCAGATGATTGCGAAGTTCAATGAGCTGGTAAAGGATAAGAAGTATGGCTGGAAGGTGGAGGAGCTGCTTCCGGGCGTTATGACAGCCGGTGAGACGGCCGGTGTGCTGACCGAAGAGGGCGCGAAGCTTCTGGATCCGAGCGGTGAGCTTGAGGCCGGGATTCCGATGTGCCCTCCGGAGGGAGACGCGGGAACCGGTATGACGGCGACGAACAGCGTTGCGAGACGCACAGGTAATGTATCTGCGGGAACCTCGATCTTTGCGATGGTGGTTCTGGAAAAGGAGCTGGAGAAGGTTCATGAGGAGATTGATATGGTGACAACTCCGAGCGGTGATGCGGTTGCGATGGTTCATGGAAGCAACTGTACCTCGGATCTGAACGCCTGGGTGAATCTGTTCAAGGAATTTGCGGAGAGCTTTGGCATCAAGGTGGATAGGAATCAGCTGTTCGGGACGTTATATAATAAGGCATTGGAGGGGGATGCGGACTGCGGCGGTCTTTTGGCTTACAATTATTTCTCGGGCGAGCATTTGACTGGCTTTGAAGAGGGACGTCCGCTGTTCGTGAGAACGCCGGATGCGAAGTTCAATCTGGCGAATTTTATGCGCACGCACCTGTTCACGTCGATTGGCGCGCTTAAGACCGGTCTTGATATTCTGCTGAAGGAGGAGAAGGTCGAGCTGGATAAGATTCAGGGGCACGGCGGTCTGTTCAAGACTCCGGTGGTTGGCCAGAAGATTATGGCCGGTGCGATCGGCGTTCCGGTGTCCGTTATGTCGACGGCAGGCGAGGGCGGTGCCTGGGGTATCGCGCTTCTGGCTGCTTATATGCTGCGGAAAGAGGAGGGCGAGAGTCTTGCGGACTATCTGAACAGCAAGGTATTTGCAAGCCAGGCTGAGGAGATTGTGATGGAGCCGGATAAGAAGGATGTGGAAGGCTTTGAGGCGTTCCTGAAGCGGTATCAGGCGGGGCTTGCGATTGAGAGAGCCGCGGTGGATAACCTGAAGTAGGAAAGCGGGCAATGTGGATAATTCGCAGGATAAAAAGAGAATCTGTGGATAAGGTCAGGAAAGAAGTGATAGAAAGGCAATATTAGAAAAGCAATATTAGAAAGGCGGGAGCACTGCAAAATCAGAATGATCCCTGAGACTTATGAGAAGTCTGGGAAGAAGATTTTGCGGTGCTCTTTTTTGCGTTTCTGATGCATGGGCATCTGTGAAGAAAAAAAGGTATTATTTTAGAGTAGTTATAGTTGACAGAGAACTGTATTACTGATATAATACACTTAGGAACTGTATTAATTAAGTGATACAGTTTGAAGTATCCGCGGCGCAGATATCCGGAGGTTTGTGTTGGGGAGAAGGAGGTTGATTCGTTGTGGCATTTGATTTTTCTGAGATGAAGCTGAATGATCAAAGCCCGATTTACAGTCAGATTATCGGATATGTGAAGGCGGGGATTATTACGGGAGAGCTGAAAGACGGAGATGAGCTTCCGTCCAGACGCTTCTTGTCCGCCGCGCTGTCCGTGAATCCGAATACGGTACAGAAAGCGTATCACCAGCTGGAGGAAGAAGGGCTGATGGTATCCTACGCGGGGACGAAGAGCCTGCTGATTGTGGAGGCGGGAACACCGGAGAGACTGAAGCAGGAGCGGCTTGAGATTGAGACGGAGCGGTATCTGGAAGCGGTACGGATGATTGGCTGTAAGTTGGAGGAAGTTAAGGAGCGGCTGGATGCGTTGTGGAATGCGTGACGGGGTAACGGTCGGGGCGTTCTGCGCAGCAGAGACAGGTGACAGCCCGGATTGGCGGGCGTTTGGCAGAAGGGAGGTTTTTATGCAATATAAGAGATGGATGTCAATTCTTCGAATCTATCGCAGAGAGATTCGAATTCCGTTCGTACTGGTATTGATTTTGATGCCGGTTCTCGAACTGGTGAGCCTGTTCCGACAGCTGGACGGAGCGGAGTATGTGTATTCGACATCGGAGTATCCGCTTGCAGGATATTATTCCGCCCTGTATGGATCGGGCGAACAGTCGCAGGTGCTGTGGGCGAGGCGGCTGGAGGTATTGATGGCGGATGCGGGAATGGATAAGATATTCCTGGGGGCGCTGGTGCTTTTGCTTGGGGCATTGGTTGTGATGCCGATTCGCCAGGGAAGAGCGGAGTCGTTCTCCTTCGCGGTAAAGCGGCTTCCGGTATCGCGATTCGCACCGTTTCTGGTGGAGATTCTGCACGCGGTGTACTGTCTGGTAATTCTGCTTGCGGTTCAGCTTGGAACGGTATTTGCGGGGGCTGTGATGTATGCGGAGATGGTTCCGGCGGAGGTGCAGAGGACACAGGCGCTGTTCCTTGCGTTCATGGAGTGGGATTTTCTGCGGATTCTGTTCCCGATTTATGATGGAGGGATGATGCTCTGCGGCGGAATTGTGATAATTGGAGCGGCCATCTGTGTGACGGCAGCCGGACGGGGGATTCAGTACGGGTACAAGAATTATTTGTCCGCGCTGTTTCTCGCTGTGATGATTGGGCGGAGCGTGATCGCTGCGGGTTCCGGAGATACCGCAGCAGTGATGTATGTAATTACGGCAATTTTGACCGTGTTCCTTGCGGCATACCAGCTTTGGGTGCTGTACGATAAGATCGTTCCGGGAAAGGAGGCCGCGGAGGATGAAGAAGAGTGAGAATCCATTATTCGGGAAGCCATTTCCTGCGCTGCGGGAGTATGGGCCGCTGATTATTCAGATGCTGATTATAATGGGCATCTTTGAATTGGCGATGTACATGACGATTCTGTGGGAAGATGGCAAGGAACTGTATATGTATGACTATGATACGGATACCAGAGTCCTCTCAGGAAGAATGATGGTATCGTTCTGGGAGAGCGCCGGAAAGGCGGATGGCGCAATTCTGCTGATATTTTGGGCATCGGTTGGAATGTTCTCGCTGATCCCGCTGATTCGTCTTATCAGGCATATCAGTGAAAGGAGTATTTACACGATTCTGCGCATTCCGGAGCGGCATGAGAGACTGCCGCAGATACGGATTGAGCTGACGAAAAAGCTGCTGCTTCCGGCCGTTTACTCGAATGGAATCGTTTGTCTGGTACAGGCGGGATTGTTCCTGGTGATGGCAGCGCTGTATTATCTTCTGATTCCGAACGAAGCGACTCCGCAGGGGCAGGTATCCGTATTTGCCATGCTCCACCCGGGCTTTGTTCTTGCGGTGGCGGCCGGCTGTGTGTGGATTCCGGCGATGCTGCTTGCGTTACTAATGTTCCGCGGCCGCAGCCCCTGGTGTCTGTGTCTGACAGCGGTATTTGCGGCGTATGCGCCGATTGCGCACTGCGCAGAGAATGGGCTTGGAGTCTGGGCAATGGCCGGGTCAATCTTACTCGCGGCGGTGGTATCTGTGGTGAGCGATGCGGTGTATCTATCAAAAGGATTTGTGTAGGCTCGAGGAAGGGGTTCGTGGGAGAACCTGGAACAGAAAGGTCAGGTGGAATTATTATGTTGGAGATAAATGCAATATCCAAGATTTATAGTGGAATCAAGGGGGACAAACAGGCACTTTCGGAGGTGTCCTTTCAGCTTCGGCCGGGAGAGATTGTCGGGTTGTTCGGCGAGAACGGCGCGGGCAAGTCAACGCTGATGAAATGTATCCTCGGGTATACGGAGCCGGCGCTGGGAGCAAGTATTCTCCTGGACGGGGAGAAGGTGAAGCTGTCCGATAAGGAGCGGTTTGCCTTCGCGACGGGAGAACATTCGTTCTTCGCGTCCATGACGCCGAAGGAGCACCGGGAGTTCTATCGGGAGCAGTTTCCGCGATTTGATAAGGAACGATATGCAATGCTGATGGATTTCTTCGGTCTGCCGGAGAAGGAACGGCTGCGCGGATTTTCGACGGGACAGAAGAATCAGTTCGAGGTGATTATGGCGCTGTCGCAGGGGGCGGATTATATCTTTATGGATGAACCGTTTGCCGGAAATGATATCTTTAACCGGGAGGATTTCTATAAGGTAATGCTCGGCATCTTAAAGCCGAATGAGTGTCTGGTATTGTCCACCCATCTGATCGAAGAAGTGAGAAATATCATCAGCCGGGCGCTGTTCCTGAAGAGAGGCCGCCTGATCGAGGATTGTGTCATCAGTGAGCTGGAGGAGGAAGGAATTGACCTGATCGATCATATGAAGGAGCTGTATTCCTATGACCGGAGACGGGCACTGAAGGCGAGCGAAGGAAGATAAGCGGCGATTGTCCTACGCGCCCGCAGGTACGGGTTGCTGACCCGGCTGCGGTCTGTCGGCAGAAATGGAGGTTCGGATTGAAGAAGAGAGCAGAAAAGAATAAGAGAGACAGGAAAAAGCGGGGCGGTCTGATTCCATGCGTGCTGCCGCCGTGTCTGCTGTTGCTGTGTCTGGCGTTGCTTGGAATCGGGAACGCATATGTGAGAGCGCAGAATGCGGTGGATACCGTAAGCCTTAAGACAATGGTTGGAGATCCGGAGCTGATTGCGGGAATTGGATTCCAGCAGCAGCTCTTTAACGAGGAGGAGACGCTGCGCTGGGAGATGCAGACGTGGTATGACGGAGCTTCCGGAGTTGGGGAGGTATGGACGAGCGACTTCGAATACTGTTCTGCAGCATATGATAAAAATATAGAAAATAATTCTATACAGCTGATGATGGACAGCACGTATATCGAAGAAATCGCGGGAGTGGAGTATGCCGGAGAAGGAACCTTTTATCGGGAATATGCTCTTGCCGATTATATGGATACCCTTCCGATACGTGTGGACCTTGCTATGGGGGATATTCGGTATTATGGGAATACGCTGTTTGGCGGAATTGACGACCCGGGCGAGGAGAAATATCCGGTTATTCAGATGCCGGAGGATGCGGTTCTTAAGGTAGAGCGCACAAGCGCGGCATACGGCGCGACAACGGGAATATCCTATGAGAATATAGCAGACAGTGATTTGGCTGGGGATTGTGTGAGAATCGGCGGCAGCCTGTACTTTACCATTACAACTGCGGTGTCGGACCGGCTTTCCGAGGATGTCCCGAGGGCGGAGTACGAGGGACATTCGGGACTGTACCGGATTGATGTGGAAGCGTATGAGCAGCTTAGGAAGACCAATCGCCTGGCGGATCCGGAGATCGAGCTGGTATATTCGATTCCGGTATCCTCGGAAAAGCCGTTCCAGATTGTAGGGCTGTCGCTTTTGGGTGAGGAAACGAATTCCGCACGTATGCTTCTGCTTGCAAGAGAGGAAGAGAATTTGATTCTATATTGTTTTGATAAACGGGGAAATATATTATCAGAAAGCCGATGGAATGGAATGTTTCCGGTGAGCGAAGACGGAAGAATCCCGCGCTGCCTGGATTTCGCAAATGCTTCGGGGGATACCTGGTTTTTTATCAGCAGGGATTCGAACACCGGAAGAATCGAGGCGGCCGCTTGGGCGATATCCGAGGCCGGCGAATTAACACTGCTGAAGCGCGGAATTGCCGAGATGCCGGATGAACAGGACGATACCGGATATGGAAGCCTGGTGAGGAAAGGTGCAATCTGGGATGCGGCCTGGCATAACGGTCAGATTTGTCTGCTGATGACCCGCTCCGGGAATGAGCGGCATGAGACCTCCGCGTACGTTCTGGTTCCGGGAGAGGGCGGGATCGAATATCTGGGGCAGTTCTATAACAGCATGGACGAGGATCGGACGGTTGCGGCAACGGATATTCGGGAATATGGAAGAAACGATGTGAATGGTGCGAGATATGGATACGGACTCCAGTTTCTGGAGGAGTGAACGGAAATGCCGGAAGTTTCAGTTGTCAGATTATGGCCGAAGAGGTATAATATAAAAAGGCAAAGAACAACGGATGATAAGCGGGGTGGAACGGATGGCATATCAAAGTATTTCCTTACATTCAGATATCACAATTACAGATATTGTATCGATTCATTATTTTGAGTATCGCAATGATTTTTCCTACGAAGGAGAGTCGCATCCATTCTGGGAATTCTTATGCGTTGATAAGGGCGAGGCCTGGGTACAGGCGGATGAGCGTCAGCTCATCCTGAAGAAAGGGGATATTATTTTTCATCGACCCGGCGAGTTCCATGATGTGCGTGCCAATGGAGTCATTGCGCCGAATCTTGTGGTGATGTCGTTCTGCTGCGACTCGCCCGCGATGCAGTTCTTTGAACATCAGCAGTTGACGATGGACGAAGCGGAACAGGATATGTTAGGCCAGATTATCGCGCAGGCGAGGCTGGCCTTTTCGTCGCGACTGGATGATCCGTATCTGGAGGAGTTAGAGCGCCGGACGGAGGGGGTTCCATTTGGCTGTGAGCAGCTGATTCGGATATATCTGGAGCTGTTTCTGCTTCATCTGATCCGGCGCTGCCGCAGGGAGGAGAAGGAGCGACCGCTGACCTCGGCGATTCAGAGGAAGAATGAGCAGGAGTTATACGAACAGGTCGTCCGATATCTGGAGGCGCATCTTAACGGGAGGCTTACCCTGGAAGAGATCTGCAGAGACAATCTGGCCGGGCGGTCGCAGCTGCAGAAATTATTTCAGGAGAGGCATGAATGCGGAGTGATCCGGTATTATCTGAGAATGAAGATCGAGGCGGCGAAGCAGCTGATTCGGGACAATAATCGGAACTTCACGCAGATAGCGGAGATGCTTGGGTATACGTCGATTCACTATTTTTCCAGACAGTTTAAGAATCTGACGGGGATGACGCCTTCGGAATATGCTTCGTCGATTAAGAGAATATCAGAGAAACGATAATGTCACGGGAATCAAGGACAGGCATTGCAAAAATAGCATGGTATCAGACAAATTTGTCAGTTGATATTATTGGGAAATACTGTATAATAATAGTATAAAGAACAGAAACGGAGATTGTGATACCGAACGGCGGGAAAGAACCTTGTGATTGGTCAAAGCACCGGACGGGAAGCGCAGCAAGGGCAAGAATAAAGGAGGATAAAGAAATGCCGGATTTTACAAGAATGACACCACTCATGCTGGAAGTTCTGGATAAGGTGAATGCACAGATGGATCATACCGGAGATGCTATTTCGAGAGATTTTGATTTCACTGCGAATGAGAGAAGAGGTAAGATTGACTACAGAGACTTCAAGCCAATGACGCTGCTGTTTGCAGAACTGCAGGGAGAGGGAATCACGCAGGGACAAAAGCAGGTTGCTTTGGATGCTCAGGTTCGGGAGATGGAGGAAGCGTTCGACAGCGGTGATCCTGCAAGAAAGAAGCCGTATCTGGATATGATATATGACCTCCGTGACAACTTCGATCCGACGAAGATTGATCTGACAAAGGAAGAGGATATTAGAAAGCTCTATGCGTATGTCGCATTGAATCAGACCTACGCGACGAAAAGAATCGAGAATCCGGAATATTATGAAGAGCGATATGCAGATCCGGCAAAAAGGGCGCAGTCAGAGGCGATGGATCGTTATAGCTTTGCAGTGGCTCAGTGCATGATGGACAGTATCCTGGCAGCAGGAAAGTCTCTGAAGACGCAGCTTACCCTGCCTGCCTCAATGCCGGGCATGCAGCATTACGCGGAGGTGTTCTATGATGCTTCGAGGGCGGACGTAGATCGTGTCTATGCGGCAAGAGAAGGACGTGAGGTGGATCCGGTCACGACGGTAAAGATTCCGGCAGAGATGAGAAATTTTAATGTGCTTGCCAAGATAGATGATCTTTCCAAGGTTTCGAAGGAGATGAAGAATGCAGCGGTCTTTATGAGGACCAGCACAGTGAACAGTCTTCATATGATCGGAACGGAGCAGGGATATCTAATGAGGGACGGCAGTAAGGATATTACGGATATGCTCTTTATTGACGGAAAGAGCGTGAGGGAGATTCAGCAGGAGAAATATCCAAATCTGCAGGGTGTTCAGGCATCCGATGTCAGGGATTTGATTATTGCACAAGCACTGGTGAGCGGAAAGAATCGGATCGAGCTGGCGCAGTTCGAGAAGAACGCGCAGAACGGTTATGATATTAAGCTGAATCCAATCCGGACGGATATCACGGCAGTACAGCCTTCCATTAAGGAGGATTACGGATGGTTCCGACGGACCTTCTTGAATTGGGGGCCGATGAAGTGCAAGACCAGACAGGAGAAGGCGGATGCTCTGTTAGCAAACGATCCGGACAGGGAGGCCAGACTGGCCGCGATTAAGGCGAAGGTACAGGAGAACGTAATCGAGCCGTCGGTAGAAGCTCGCCAGAAGGCAGTTGTACAGAAAGCGGCGAAAGCGGCCGCGGCTGCAGCCAGAGAGCGTACCTCGGCGAAGAAACTCGCGGGACATTCGAAGGCGGATGACCTTGGTAAGACGAATGCGCAGGAGGTAATCGTACAAAAGGATAGAGTAAAAGGAAAATAGGAGAGTACCAGATACCGGATTTTGCAAAAGTAGATGATAACATGAGAAGGGTAACAGCCGGGCTGAATGAGACGATGATTGGAGTTGGAGCGGTTTCTCAGTGGAATGTTGGGATTCATTTTGGTGATAATACGTAACTCGAATAGAGCGTACAGATATCGGAATGGTTCTTCTGTGCGCTCTATCGGGCCGTTTTTTGTCCGGTTCACATTGAACTGTGCCGTTCGGCGGGCACGGCTCAGGACAGTGCGTTCGCGCTCTCTTCCTTCACAATCTGCTCTAACTGCTCCCATTTTGCCTCCATGTCGGCAACCAGTTTGAACTGGGTACGGCAGCGGTCGAGGTTGTGATTCTCCCGGTGAATCTTAAAATAGGTATCCCCTTCCAGGTAGTCTGTCAGGAAACGCATTCCGCATTCAAGTGTCATCATCTTAGCAGCGGTCGGGAGCATACGAAGCTCCATCTCGGTCAGACTTCCGGCACAGCCCTTTAAGAAGCCTCTGGTATACAGACGGAACAGTTCAAGATCACAGGAGATCAGATCCAGATTCGTCTCATCCTCTGCACCGGTATTTGCGCCAAAGCGAATGGAATCACCGAAATCGTTCATTGCAAAGCCGGGCATAACCGTATCGAGGTCAATCACGCAGATCGCATTGCCGGTAGCGGTATCCAGCATGATATTGTTCAGCTTGGTATCGTTATGGGTGACGCGCAGCGGAATCTCTTTGGCAGCAAGTTTGTCCATCAAAATCTTAGTGAAATCCTTACGCTCCACCGCAAATGCGATCTCCGCCTGTACGGACTTTGCCCGGCCGCAGATATCTGCCGCAATCGCGCGCTCCAGATTCGCATAGCGAACCGGCGTGTTGTGGAAATTCGGTATAGTCTCATACAGCGTATCCGCCGGATAATCCGCAAGCAGTCTCTGAAAATTACCGAACGCTTCCGCGCTCTTGTAAAAATGCTCCGGCTTCTCAACGCGGTCATAGGTAATCGCATCCGTAATGAAGTAGTAAGCACGCCAGTTGGAGCCGTACTCGTCCTTATAATAGGAGCGGTTGTCCGTGGTCGGAACAACGGTCAGCGTCTCGCGGTTCGGATCACCGCCGGCCGCTTCGATCTTCCTGCGTAAGAACGCAGTTACATTCGAGATATTTGCCATCAGATGATCCGGATTCTTAAAGATCTCATGATTCATTCTCTGTAAAATGTACAGGCGCACACTCTCGTCCGCAAGGCGGGTGCGAACCAGGAAGGTATCGTTGATGTGACCGCTTCCGTAAGGCTCGGCATCGATCAGGGTTCCCTCAAAGGTAAAGTGAGGAATTGCTTCATAGCGCTTAGCGCAGGATTCTTCTCTTGTCATGGCATTCATTCCCTTTCATAAAATCAATCTAAAATCGAGTAAACACAAAGCTGACTATAGTATATCGGAAAAAACGATTCAAGGATTTATACAATCTGATTCGGGATTGGCACAATTGGCTCGATTTTGGTGACTGAGTCACGGAAAATTTGAAAAAGAACGGGTATACTAATGGCATAAGAAAGAAAATGTTGTATGATTCAGAAAAGGCAGTACAGGAAGAATACAGCAGTCAGAGAGGGAAGAATTCTTTCGAACCGAAGGTTGACGCGCAGCGCTGTGTGCGAAACCGGCAAATAGAAAACAGCGCAGAAAAGAGGATACTATGGCAGTTAAGACATTTACAGCGGACAATTTTGAACAGGAAGTATTAAAGGCAGATAAGACGGTTTTGGTTGATTTTTGGGCTTCGTGGTGCGGGCCGTGCCGTATGCTCTCCCCGATTGTGGATGAGGTTGCGGAGGAGCTGGGCGATGCGGTGATCGTCGGCAAGGTAAACGTGGACGAGGAAGGAGATCTGGCGCAGGAGTACCGTGTGATGAGTATTCCGACGCTGCTGGTCTTTAAGAACGGAAGCCTTGTGAACACATCGGTAGGGGTCAGAAGCAAGAGCGATATTATTGCCATGGTAAAATAGCCGCTTCTCGGCTCTTTTACCGGCGCCGCGCCGGGGACGGCCGAAAGAAGTCCAATGACCAAAGCGGCGCGTGTGCATGCTATGGAGGCTGGAAAGGAACAAAAAGCATAAAAAGAACGAGAGAAGGCTCGTGCGGGAAACTGGATATATTCCCGCGCGAGCCGTCTTTTGTTGGATACGTCATTCGTCCCTTTATGCGGAAAGTCAGCAGGGAGAGCAGGTGCGAAGCGTCTGGGAAGTCCAGTCAAGCAGACGTTCATACCAGACTTCGGTCTCTTTTTCGGTCAGGCATCTGCCGGAGATCAGTTCGAGATGAAGACGCAGCAATTCCTCCTCCTGGCCGGTGAGTGCGTTGGCCAGTTCCCGTTTGGTCTGATAATAGCGGCCGCTTCTCAGGTATTCTTTCAGCTGCAGGAGAAAGAACATGCTTTTGAGATAGCCCGCAAGATGTACCGGACGGGCCTGCGTGCAGCCATAGATATAATGGTGGCAGAGTGCGTGATACAAAGCGCCGGTCTGAATGCTCAGGCTGGAGAGAATATCATTCCCTGAAATCTCCGGAGCAAGACCATCAAGAGTTCCATACCAGGCCTTTGTTCCCTGAACAAACTGAAAAATCTCGTATTTGGGCCAGTGCGCGAATTCCTCACGGCCGCACAGAAAACCGCACGCCTTTTCTTGCTCGGGCATCTGTGTCAGCAGCGAACGATATGCAGCGAGGTCGGAAAGGGAGACGGAATCCAGCACCACAGCCACATCCAAATCGCTTTCCTCCGTTGCCTCTCCCCGCAGATAGCTGCCCTGCAGTCCAACAAAGAGCAGTCGCGGACCAAATTCTTTCTGTAATTTATCACACCAGTTAGTCATCCATTCTTGTATTTGAACCATATATTCCTCCTGTGTTCCAATCTGACAGGCGCCGGGCGATCGATCGCGAGGGCAGCGTCAGTCGGATAGCGACTCCGTAAGAAATGCGCGCGTTTCCAACGTGTTACAGATATGAGTATACCGGAAATTCAAAAAATGAATAGACTTTTTTATCGGGATATGATAGACTATATCTTGTATCGTGCCTAAATTCAGGAAGGGCACTTACAGGGAATCGTGTTGTTTTGCGGGCGTTTGGCAGGTGTGTTCCGGAGACGGAATGGGGACTGACCGGAGTGCCCGGAAAGTATGTAAAAAGGGAGACGAAACACGTATGATAGCGTATCTTATGAATCTAACGGAATATAATCTGTTGTTTTTTATCGGCATTCTGGCTGCATTTGCGGGAACCTGCGTTTTGCTTAAGACCTGTACGGGAATCCTGCCAAGAGACCAGGGACGAGCATTTGCTGTGGAGGGGCAGCTGTCGCAGGGAAAGCCGAGAGGGGCCGGTTTCTGGTTTGTGATTGTGTTCCTGGCAGCCGCGCTGCTGTTTGGTGCTGTGACAAGGGAGGTTGTGATTTATCTGATTCTGGTCGCGGCGGCTATGATGACCGGATTTTTGGATGACTGCTCAGAGAAGCCGTGGGGCGAGCTGAAAAAGGGGTTATTCGATCTGGCGATTGCGGTTATGACCGCGGTTACATTTTTGAATTTTAATCCGAATACCATACATTTTGCATTGCTCGGAACGGATATTACACTTCCGGTATGGCTGTACGGAATTCTGATTGTGGTTCTGGTCTGGGCGGCGATTAACGTGACGAACTGCTCCGACGGTGTGGATGGATTATCCGGTACGCTTGGAATTGTAACGCTGATGACGATTTACATGGTCAGCCAGAAGCTTGGCGGCGCGAATGAGGACATGTATCTGGTCCTGCTGTTCTGTGCCTGCATTCTGGGCTATCTCTGGTTCAACGCAACACCGAGTAAGCTGCTAATGGGTGACGCGGGTTCGCGTGCGATGGGAGTGTTTATCGCGATTATGACCCTGAAGTCGGGCTGTCCGGTGCTGTATCTGCTGACTGGCTTTGTGTTTATCATGGATGGCGGTCTGGGACTTGTGAAGGTGGCGCTGCTGCGTTATCTGAAGATTCGGATTCTGGCGAATACCAAGACGCCCCTGCATGATCATGTGCGGAAGGTGTGGGGATGGTCGAATACGCAGACGGTGTACCGGTTTGTGATTGTGCAGATTGTGATTGCGGTGGCTGTGGTTTATTTGGCGAGGTAGTGTGAGAAATTGCACTGATGTGCGATTTCTCGCACACAGATTTGTGCCGAGAATATCACAAATCTCCATTCCTCGAACAAAAACGTGCTCGGAATGGAGAATAGCATGAAACAGGCATGTTGGATAGAGTGATAGGGAACAATTAATATTTCACAAAAAGAAGCTGTCTACATTGGTGGAGAAATAATTACAAGGGATACAATCTTTTTACCGATTGTATCCCTTACATTTTTAGTCATAAAGTAAAAATTAGATATATCTGCCAAATTGAAATTATCCATATAGAGTGGTATAACCCGAGTGTGTCACTTGTGAAGCTAAAACGGAGCCCTTTTCCTGTTCTATTTACCCGTGGATAGAGTGCTTTCCTCTTTGATTTTATAGAGTTTGTGAGCTATCCCGAATTCGCTCCCCTTCCATAATCTGCTGATAAAAATCGAATAATATCTTCACAGAAGGGCTGTCAACTTGCTCGGCGACGAACAGAGCCTCGTCGCTGCTATACAGAAAATAACCCTTGTGATTCACTTTGGTGTTGAGCGGTTCATATACCAGCGTAATTCCGGCGTCCGTCAGAAGCGGAATGCAGGCA
>JAGAPO010000032.1 GCA_017623215.1 Lachnospiraceae bacterium
AGCAGGGTGTGCTGTTGCCGGGATCCAGTATATCATAAATCGAATGTCAAGGTCAGGTAGTATTCTCTGCGAGAATCTCCACCTTACCCTTGACATTCCGTTAAAGGTGAAGTGTAACCAATCATTGACACCTCAACACGGATTCCGAAGGGATTCTCTCCGCAGGACTTGTAAATTGCCTCGAAGCTGATATAATAGATTTATTATAGTCACTGCAGGAATACGATTGTTAGAAGTCAGAAAGCGAGGAATTACAAATGATACTGTTCTACATTCTTCTGGTCCTCATCTGCTGTCCGCCGCTGTTTCTTTTTCTTATCTGGCCCAGACGCAGCACGAAGGAGATGCGTGCGCCATTTCAGGGCAGGAATTTCGCACACCGCGGGCTTCATACGGAAGATAAATCCGTTCCGGAGAATTCTCTTGCCGCCTTTCGGGCTGCTGCGGACGCAGGTTACGGAATTGAGTTGGATATTCAGTTCTCAAAGGATGAACAAGTCGTAGTGTTTCATGATAATACGCTCAAGCGCGTATGCGGCATTGACGGACGTGTCGACGCGTACACGTATACGGAGCTGCAGGAGTTCTCCCTGTGTCAGACCGGCGAGAAGATCCCGCTCTTTACCGACGTGCTCGCCGCAGTGAACGGCAGAGTTCCTTTGATCGTGGAACTGAAGAACGGCCCGAAAAATACGCGTTTATGCGAGCGTGCGTATGAGATTCTCCGTTCGTATCAGGGCGATTTCTGTGTTGAAAGCTTCAGTCCCTTTATCGTACGCTGGTTTAAAAAGAACGCCCCTGCGGTTCTTCGCGGACAGCTCTCCGCACCCGCAAGGGAATTCCGCGGCGAGCTTCCAAAGGCCGTGGCTTATATTCTGGCGAACTGCCTTACTAATGTGTTGGCAAGGCCGCATTTTATCGCGTATGATAAGACTGCGCATCCCTTCCCTGTCTGCGCCGCAGAGCTGCTTGGGGCAATGCGCGTGGTATGGACGGTTCGGCCGAACGATCCGATTGATAAGATTGCATCGTATAATGACGCGCTAATCTTTGAATTCTGTCGGCCTCCGATGAAGAATCGCTAAGAACATAGGCCGGAAAAGGAAAGTCTCCAATAAAAGATCGCAAAACCAAGAGCCCCGCTCCGGACGGGATGGACTTACATACGGATTGCAGTATCCGCGTAAGAATCCATTCCATCCGGAGCGGGGCCCTTTATTCTTTGTGGTATTCCGCTTTAGGATTGGCTTCCACAGGCGGCTTTATAGACTCGTTTTTTTACAATGAAAAAGTATATTATCAACGCAGCTCCCGTAATCAGCCAGAAAAGTGAGAACGGCATAAAGAGCATCTCAAAGGTTCGATTCAGCGGAAGCGCCGTGTAGATCCACAGGATACGCAGCCCACAGGTGCCGAGCACCGATATGATCATAGGCACTATGTATGCTCCAAGGCCGCGGTTAGCTCCTACAAATACATCCATGACGCCCGCCACCAAATACGGTGCGCAGGTATATCTGAGACGCGTCATACCATATTCAATCGCCTCCGGATCCGAAGTATAGATTCGAAGCAGCGTCCGCCCAAGCAGATATGCGCCGCCTCCGGCCACCAGCCCAATTACAATGACCACCGCCGTGCATATCTTAATTCCCCGATCGATTCGGTCGAACTTATGCGCTCCCAAATTCTGACTGGTAAAGGTTACCGCTGCCTGTCGGAACGCCATCACTCCCGTCATAACAACACTTTCGATACTGGATGCGGCCGTATTGCCCGCGATTGCTGCGGAACCAAAGGAGTTGATCGCGGACTGAATGACAACATTGGCAAAGGCAAAGATAACACTCTGGAGACCGGTCGGAATTCCAACCCTTGCGATGTCGATCAGCTCTTTTTTATAGATACGCAGCTTTTTGAGTTCAATGTGGCAGGGTCCATCATTCTTCAGCAGACTTCTTACCACAAGTACGGTGGAAAGCAGCTGGGTAAGCGCAGTCGCAAGTCCTACGCCGACAACATCCAGATGGAACGCTACGACGAACAGTACATTCAAGCCCACATTGAGCAAACCGCTGATTATCAAATAGTAAAGCGGACGCCTCGTATCTCCCACCGCTCTTAAAATAGCGCTTGCGAAGTTATACACCATGCTGAGGGGCAGCGCACAAAAATATATTCTCATATAAATCGTTGCCTGATCCAAAACATCGTGCGGCGTTCCCACCAGCTTAAGCAGTTCTACCGTCATAATATTTCCTACTATGGAAAGAGCGATTCCTATGATGAGACTTAAAGTCATCGAGGTGTGAATCGAACGTTCCATGTCCTCCCAGTGCTTTGCTCCATAATGGCGTGACGCCATCAGATTCGCTCCTTCTGAAAGTCCGATGAACAGATTGACAATCAGAGTAATCAGCGGCCCGGTAGAACCAACCGCCGCAAGGGCTGTCGTTCCGACGAACTGGCCGACAACCACTGTATCTGCCGCACTGAACATTAATTGAAGGATTCCTGAGAGAATAAGGGGGAAGGTAAAACGGAGCATGTTCCCGAATAACGGGCCGTTACACATGTCCATTTCGTAAGATCGTTTCGCCATAATAAAACGCCTCCTGATGTGATTATCGTATTGCCTGTAATATTACAACCATGATTCTTCGGCAAGTATACCACCTCGCCGTGAACCTCACAATATCAAAATTCGTAGTTAAGACGTTTTTTTGGCGCACTTTTTTCAGACCGCAGGAGAAGCTACCGTTACCTTCGTCCGATCTTTTTCCGGATCATATTCCATGATGATCTGAATATTAATCTTCTTGCCCGCCGCAATCACATAATCCCGGATTCCCGGTGAGTACGCATAGATCGTATAATCCTCTTCTTTTCGGCTTTCATAGGCCACACTTCCGGACAGCACCGCAAGCAGGTGCTCCGTCATCTGGTCACGCGCTTCGGCTGATAACTTCCCCCCATAGCTTCCGATCAGCGATATCCGGGACTGGATTATCTCGCAGCCCGCTTTTTCACACAGCCGTTCCGCAAGCTCCTGATAATGAAGGATGCTGTCCGTATCCTGATATATCGTAAGTCGTACCAGCACATAATCCGCTGTACCGGCATCTCCGTACAGTTCGACGGTCTTTAACGTGGTCTGCGCATATTTTCCGTTCTTCGTATAGGAGATTTCCGTTCGATCTGCGGTCTCCCGCTTCTCAAAGGCGCCATCAATTACCAGCCCCAGGCCGTCCGCGAACTGATACAGCGCACGAACCCTTGCTTCATTATCCACAAATCCGTCCGGGCATTCGGCCAGCACCACCATGCTGCTCTCCATCCGCTCCGAGTTCACCTGGGAAAATGCCTCCACAATGTCTGTTTCCTGCCAGGCTATCCGGCTCATAACCGCCTGTATCCCGACCCCAAGCCATAATACGATCACGGCTGTTAGAGTCAGTCTCGTCTGAAGCTTCATTGAACGAAGAAAGGAAATCCCCTTTTCATACCACTTTTCTCTCATAAAAAACCTCCCAATATGCAAACAATGTAACCCTCATGCCAAATCGGCGCATCAGCGCACTTTTTCATGTTATTTCCATTGTTTCCCATATTGGGAGGCTTTATTCACCGCAGGACGGATGATTGGTCCGCCGCTTTGCGGCTTGGTTCTTATTTTTTGTATTTCTCCGCAAGCTCGATACGAATCAGCGCCTTTCGCAGCGCCATCTCCGCGCGTACCGGATTATATTCCTGACTTCCGCTTCTTAACCGGCGCTCAGCACGGATTCTGGCTTCCTCCGCACGGTTGATATCGATCTCCTCCGGCCACTCGCAGGCCTCCGCAAGAATCGTTACCTCATCCTCCAGAACCTCGATAAAGCCCTCGTGAAGCGCCGCTTCTTTCGTCTCCCCATCCTTCATAATCCGAAGAACTCCTGGAGATAATATCGCAGTCAGCGGAATATGGCCTTTTAATACGCCCATCTCTCCCTCTGTGGTCTTGACCTCCACCATATCGGCCTCTCCCTCAAAGAAGATTCGGTCGGGCGAAATGACCTTTAATATAAAATATTTCCCTGTATCTGCCATTGCCTGTCCTTCCGCCGCCTTATACGGCCCTAATTAATGGTTGGCGCGATAACGCTCCACCACGTCGTCGATATTACCCGCGTTCAGGAAATAGCTCTCCGGAATCTCGTCGTGCTTGCCGGCAAGAATCTCTGAAAAGCCCTGAATCGTCTCCGCAACAGGAACGTATTTGCCGGGAAGTCCGGTGAACTGCTCCGCAACGTTGAACGGCTGGGAGAGGAATCGCTGAACCTTTCTTGCTCTGGATACGATGAGCTTCTCCTCCTCGGATAACTCGTCCATACCGAGAATGGCGATGAGGTCCTGCTGCTCCTGATCTCGCTGCAG
>JAGAPO010000033.1 GCA_017623215.1 Lachnospiraceae bacterium
CCTTATACTGATACACAGTCTCCGCTTTGTCTCTCAAAGCCTGGGCAACATCGTGCAGACACAGACTGTCCGCACTTACCGCCTCGTCATCGTCACAGCATTCGTAGTCCTCATCATCAAAAAGGCCCAACAGCCAATCCAACGCTTTTACCATATCTTTTTCTCTAAACATCTTTACCTTACCTTTCCATACTTCGATCTCGCTTTTTCTGCCACTGTTCCAACAGCTGAATGATTTTTTCTTCCATTTGCTTGCTGGTATATGACTTTGGAAAATACTTTCTCAACGAATCCGTCTTGAACGTAACCTTGTCCAGCTCGCCTTTCTTAACTTCGTTCATAATCTCGCACATTGCGTCCAGCGTACATTCACCGGACTGCGCCAGCTTTTTAATTCTCTGAGCCTGAGAGAGAGAAGGGGCTGCCTGGGCATAATCCATGGCTTCTATAAATTGTTTCTGTTCCTCTCTGGCAAGATACGAGAGTTCCACAGCCGGATTAAATTTAATCTGCCCGGTATCTACCATATCCAGTAATTGCGGCACAAGCTCAGTTAAACGAATATAGCGCCGAACCGTGTCTCCGCTGATACCCTCCTTTTGACCGACTTCATCATCGCTTCTCGACTTCGACGCAACTTGCGGCGAAGTTGTTTTGCCCTGATGTTTGATAGCATCCATTTTCATTCGGTACGCAAAAGCACGTTCGCTCGGCAACAGCTGTTCTCTTTGGAGATTAGAATCAACCATCAGAATTATGGCTGCATCATCATCCATCTCACGAACAATAACCGGCATGGTCTCTTTACCTGCCAGTTCCGAAGCGTGATGTCGTCTGTGACCGGATATAATCTCATAGCCGCCATCCGGATCAGGTCTTGCAATAGCCGGTGTTAAAACGCCGTATTCTTTGATGCTCTCGACCGTTTTCTCCATTTCCTCGTCATCAACTACTCGGAACGGATGACCTTCAAAGGGGTGCAACTCGGAGAGAGGAATTTCCTGCACTTGTTCTCGCTGGGCATCTGCCCTTGACTGATCGGTAGAAAAAATATCATCGTAACTGCCCAAGCTGATGTTTGCGTTTTTTCTCGGCATTGTCCAACACCTCCTTTGTCAGCACCCTATAGGCATCAGCGACTTTTCCTTTCGGGTCATGCCTAAAAATACTGGTTCCTTCTGCACTGATTTCCTCTGCACGGACTGAACGGGGAATATCCGTCTTGTAAACTTTCAGCTTTCCGCCGTAATTCTCACGAATCAGATTGCTAATGTCTTTTGCATAGTTGGTACGGCTGTCCACCATAGTCAGAAGAATACCCTCGATTTTCAGCTTCGGATTTATCTGTCGCCTTACTTTGTTGATGGTCTGTAAAAGCTGCTCCAAGCCCTTTGCAGGCAAATAAGCTGCCTGAACCGGTATCAAAACATTGTCCGCCGCAGCCAGTGCATTCACGGTCAGCATTCCCAAAGAGGGCATACAATCCAGAAGAATGAAATCATAATTCTGTTTAACCGTATCCAGGTACTGACGGAGGATAGTTTCCCGGCTCATAGCATTCACCAAAGATACCTCCAAACCGGACAGTTCAATATTTGCAGGAACATAATCCACA
>JAGAPO010000005.1 GCA_017623215.1 Lachnospiraceae bacterium
CCAGCGGGCACCCCAAGCCAACCTCATTTTTATTTCTGGAAGAGTTTTGAGAGGCGTTCGGAAAGCGCCTTTTTTCGTTGGAGGGTTTCTTCTTCTAAAAGGATGGCGTGTGTGCCGTCATATTCTAAGACGGCGCCGTCCGGGAGGTTTTGGGGGAGGGTTTCGGCGGGGATTGCGAGAATGGTCCGGTCTGGGGTTTCGCAAAGGACGTAGGAGCCCTCGGTTCGGTCTACTGTTAGGCGCATGGGATTGATTCCTCCTTGGGGGTGGCAGCTTGGGGGCTGCGGTTAGGCTGCGGGGTGAATGCTGCGGGGTGAATGTTACGGGGTGAATGCTGCGGGGTGAATGCTGCGGGGTGAATGTTACGGGGTGAATGTTACGGTGCGGCCATCGCTGACTGCGATTATGGTGCCTTGTTCGTCCGTCCGGTATATGTTGGTGATTCCAAGATCTTTGAACAGGGATAGGACGGAGCTGTGCGGGTGGCCGTAGGAGTTCCCTTTTTCGCAGGTTATGACTACGGCGGAAGGGTTGATCGCCTCGAGGAGTTCTCGGGAGTTCGAGGTTTCGCTTCCGTGGTGGCCGGCTTTGTATACGTTCGCGGACAGGTCGTAGCCCTGCTTGAGAATGTCGGCTTCCGCGGCTTTTTCGGCGTCTCCGATCATTACAAAGGCGACGTCGCCGTGGGTGAGCCGGATTCCGACGGACCAGTTGTTCAGGTTGTCGCCGTAATCGGCGTTCGGGGCAAGGATCTGAAAGGCGGCCGTTCCAAGACTGTAGGTGCTGCCGGGTACAGGGGCGGTGACGGTGAGGTCTTTTGTTTCAAGGGCGGTCAGGACATCTTCAAAGGTAGAAGAGGTGTGGGCAACCTCTGGGAGAATGACCTTTTTTACGTCGAAATTGAATAAGACCGTGTCAAGGCTTCCGATGTGGTCCTCGTGGGGATGGGTCCCGATGACGTAGTCCAGGCCGGTTATGCCCTGGGTGTTCAGGTAGTCCGTGATTCGCTCAGCGTCGTCGTTGTTGCCTGCGTCTATGAGCATCGCGTGGCTGCCTGTCCGGATGAGGATGCAGTCGGCCTGGCCAACATCTATGAAATGGACGGAGAGTTCCGGAAGTTCTTCGTCAGTGAGGCTTGGGAGTTCTTCGTCAGTGGGGGCCGGAAGCGCTTGGTCCGTCGGTTCCGGGAGCGCTTGATCGGGGGCTTCCGGAGGGTTCGATGAGGCCTCGGCGAAGTCGGCCCAGAAGAGATTCCAGTCCTCCCAGTCGAAGGAGCCGGAGGTATCGGTGTCAGGTTCGTCCTTTGAGGAGTCGTTATTCTGCAGAAAGGAGGGCGGCCAGGTCAGCTCGGAGTCCGGGTTGTCGCCGCGCCGCGCAAGGTGGAGAATTCCGGCGGTCAGCAGGAGGAAGAGGAGGGACAGAACGATTCCCGCGCGTCGCAGGCGCCGTTCGTAGGAGCCTTCTAATTTCATAGTATCAACCTCCAATCAGTGTGCGTTACATGGGCGTCATTCTTAGCATTGTAGCATAAATACCGGGAAAAAGAAAGTATTTTTCAAAAGGAGATGTATCTTTGGCCGAAATGTGATATGATGAAGATAATGATTACAAATGAGGAAGAGCGGAGAGGAATGGAGATATGGAAAAGAGAAATGAAATTACTGAGGGAGTGATCTGGAAGCAGCTGCTTGTCTTTTTCTTCCCGATATTGCTGGGCACCTTTTTTCAGCAGCTGTATAATACGGCGGATGCCGTGATTGTGGGAAGGTTCGTCGGGAAGGAGGCGTTGGCGGCGGTTGGCGGTTCTACGGCTACGATTATCAGTCTGCTGATTAATCTGTTCGTCGGAATTTCGTCCGGTGCCGGCGTGGTGATTGCGCAGTTCTATGGGGCGAAGCAGGAGGGGGAAGTGAAGAAGGCGGTACATACTTCGGTTGCGCTTTCTCTTGTGTGCGGCGTGATTATGACCGTGCTCGGGATTGGCATGGCTTCGTGGATGCTGAGGCTGATAGCGACGCCGGAGGATATTATTAAGGATTCCGCGCTTTATCTGAAGGTATATTTTGCGGGAAGCATCGGGTTGGTGCTGTATAATATCGGGGCCGGAATTTTGCGTGCGGTGGGGGATACGAAGCGCCCGCTTATTTTTCTGGTTATTTCCTGCCTGGTTAATATCGTGCTGGACCTGCTGTTCATCGCGGGACTTGGAATGGGCGTGTTCGGCGCGGCGCTTGCTACGATTCTGTCGCAGTTCATCAGCGCGGTTCTGGTTATGGCAGCGCTTTTGCGAAGCAGGGATTCTTACCGGCTGATTCCCAAAGATCTCAGCATGGATAAGGGGATGCTTGTGAGGGTTCTGCGGATTGGGATACCGGCGGGACTGCAGTCCAATATGTATACGATTTCGAATCTGCTTGTGCAGAGCCGGGTGAATTCGTTTGGTACCGATACGGTGGCGGCATGGACTGCACAGAGTAAGATTGACGGATTTTATTGGATGATTATTGGTGCGTTCGGGATTGCGATTACGACCTTTTCGAGCCAGAATTTTGGCGCTGCGAGGTATGACAGAATCCGCAGGAGTGTAAAGGTCTGTATGGGAATGGCGGCCGGAGTCTCGCTGGCGATTGGCGTGGTGTACAGTATTTGGGCGCGTCCTCTTCTGTCCCTGTTCACGGATGACGCGGCGGTGCTGGACGAGGGAGTCCAGTTAATGCGGGCGATCGCACCGTTTTATATTACTTATGTGAGCATTGAGATTCTTTCGGGAGCCATTCGCGGAACAGGGGATTCTCTGGCTCCGATGCTGTTGACCTGTACGGGAGTGTGCGTGCTGCGAATTATATGGGTGCTGGTGATGCTGCCGATTCATCGCAGTCATTTGACGGTTGCCGCCGGATATCCGGTTACTTGGATCGTGACTTCGATCCTGTTTATTATCTATTATCTACGGGGCGGCTGGCTGCGGCGGGAAATTGCGCGGGAGAGAGCTGCAGGAGGAGAAAGAAAGGAGTAAAGGAGTAAGTATGAAATACAGTTTTCGAAATGATTACAGCGAAGGAGCATGTCCTGAGATTTTGGAGGCGCTGATTCAGACCAATCTGGTTCAGACGTCCGGATATGGGACGGATGAATACTGTGAAAGAGCGAGGGAGGCAATCCGCAAAGAGATCGGTATGCCGGACGCGGCGGTGCATATGATCCCGGGCGGAACGCAGACAAACCTGATTCTGATATCGTCGTTGCTTCGGCCGCATGAGGCTGTCATCGGTACAACGGTCAGCCATATTAATGTACATGAGACCGGTTCCGTTGAAGCAACCGGTCATAAGGTGCTGACCGTCGAGACGCCGGACGGAATTCTGACGCCGGAGCGAATTCAGCCGGTGCTTGATGCGCACGGCAGCAATCCGCACATGGTAAAGCCGCGTATGGTGTATATATCCAATACGACTGAGATCGGGACGCTGTATAAAAAGGCAGAGCTTGCAGCACTTTCTAAGTTCTGTAAAGAGCATAATCTGATTCTGTTCCTGGACGGTGCGAGACTTGGCTGTGCACTTACCGCAAAAGAGAATGATTTGACGATGGCGGATATCGCCGCACTTACGGATTGTTTTTATATCGGAGGTACGAAGAATGGAGCGCTGTTCGGGGAAGCACTGGTTCTCCGGCCGGAATATGCGGAGGATTTTACGTATTTTGTGAAGCAGAAGGGCGCGTTATTTGCCAAGGGAAGGCTGCTTGGAATCCAGTTCCTGACTTTATTTGAGAATGGGCTGTTCTACCGCCTCGCGGCACACGCAAATGAGCAGGCGATGCGATTGAAGCAGGCGTTTGTGGACTGCGGAGTGGAGTTCCTTACGGATTCCTGCACGAATCAGCAGTTCCCGATTCTTGCCGAGAGCATCGCGGCAAAGCTTGAGAAGGAGTATGCGTTCGAATTCCAGGAGGACTGCGGGGAGAGAGGAGTCTGTGTCCGTTTTGTAACCTCCTGGGCGACACCTGCGGAAGCAGTGGAGGAATTCGCGAAGGATTTGAAGAGACTGATACAGGAATACAGAGGGGCGTAAGAAGGGAGCCGTCTGTGCAGGAAATCTGTGCAGGAAATAAGAGAGGAAGGGGGAATCCGAATGAATCTCACGGCAAAGCGCCGGCTGATAGTATACAGCCTGTCGCATTTGGTCATTGATTTTGCCTGTTACATCATATTGTTCGGGTATTTTTCCGGGCAGGCAGAGGCGGGAAAGCTTGCGGTCGGATTCCTGGTGTATAACACGATTGCATTTCCGACTCAGATGCTCATTGGAGACTGGTTTGACAGGCGGAGGCGGTCGGAGCGGCTTTCCGCTCTGATCGGCTGTGGACTGGCCGCTGCGGGCCTTTTCGCGGCGGCAGCAGAAGCCGAATATGCGGCGCTCATCCTCTGCGCCGTCGGAAATGCATTCTTTCACGTGGGCGGGGGAATGGACTCGCTGATATATTCTGGGGGAAAGTATGCAGGACCCGGAATCTTCGTTGCCTTCGGAGCTCTGGGCGTAAGCCTCGGAACGAAGCTTGGAAGCAGCGGAATGACAGTGTGGCCTGCCCTTGCGGCAGTGCTCATCTGCGGAGTCCTGATAGCGCTGTTTGGTAAAGGAGAGGAAGAGACGCCTGTGCCGGGGCGCGGGACGACAGTCCGGTCAGAGCGAGCGGCTGATATGGCGGAATGGATTGTTCTGTTATGCGTCATATCCGTGATGATTCGTTCTTTCGCAGGCTTCCTTGTGAAGATGCCGTGGGTCGGAGAACGTCTTCTTTGGTCATTCCTTCCTTCGTTCTGTGCCTTTGTGGGAAAAGCGTTCGGAGGAATCCTGGCAGATCGATACGGAGCAAGGCGCATCGCGGTGCTGACGCTTGGAGCGTCGCTTCCGCTCCTATGCTTTGGATATTCGGTTCCGCCGGTATGCGGAATCGGGATAATCCTGTTCAATATGACGATGGCGATTACGGCGGGACGAATCTTCCAGGTGCTGCCGGAACGGCCTGGATTCGCGTTCGGACTGACAACGCTTGGTCTGTGGATCGGATATCTGCCCGGAAAAGTATGGGCGGTGCCGGAGGCGGCAAAGAGCATATTGCTGCCCGCCGCAATTGTGATATCGGCAATTTGTCTGTATCTGGCGATTCCCGGGAGGCAGAAAAAAGATGGCGGCGGGAATGTCTGCGGATCCATTAAAAGAAACGGAGGTGGCTTAGAATGATGAACCTGCTGATAGTGCCGCTTGTTCTGACAGCGGCGATTGAATGCCTGATTGGAGGCGTGCTGTTCCGGAATAGGAGGACGATTTACGGCATCTTCCTGTGCAACCTGCTGACCAATCCGGTGATGAACGTGCTGCTGTATTTCATCACGAAGGAGCTTGGATGGGTCGGATACCTGCTTGGATTCCCGGTATTGGAGCTGCTTGTAGTGATTGTGGAAGCGGTTGTGCTGCGATATCTGCTTGACTTTCCGGGATGGAAGGCAGCGCTGGTGTCGTTTGGACTGAATGCGGTTACGTGTGCGGTCACGCTGGTAAGAATCATGTAAGAACCAAAAGAGTGTAAGACCCAAAAAGAATGGAGGCTATTATGAGTTGGATGAGGAATGCACTGCCCCTGCTTGATATTGCAAGCCCGATGGATGACATTACTTCGAGTATTCAGGGAACACCGGCGGAAGTAGTTGTAGTGATCCTTGCCGTGGTATTTGCGGTGGCTGCGATTATGCTGATTCGGGCGGATAAAAAGAAGAGAAAGTAACAAGAGGAAAACGAATAAGGGAATACATACTTGGACCTATCAGAAGGAGCGCGCCTGTAACCTGGAATCGAGAATTCCGGGTCACAGGCAGCGCTCCTTGTCAGGCGTCATCACCCAAACTTTTATGCTTCTCCACGTGGTGCTTCATCGCGTCAAAGGTCTCATCACTGATATCGTGCTCCATCTTGCAGGCGTCTTCGGACGCGGTCTCACGGCTGACCCCGAGGCGGACCAGGAACTCGGTCAGCAGCGTGTGGCGTTCGTAGATCTTTTTTGCCACATCAAGGCCGGAATCCGTCAGCAGCAAAGAGCCATCGGTATCGACCGTGACATATCCGCCGCTTTTTAAAATACCGATTGCGCGGCTGACGCTGGGCTTGGAATAACCCATATATTCACCCACGTCAATAGAGCGGACATAATTGCTCTTTTTAGATAATATGTAGATGGTTTCCAAATACATCTCTCCGGATTCCTGCAGGTGCATAATAGATTCCTCCTTGTTATCTCAGTTCAATCATGGGCGGGGCGCACAGCACACAAAAGAAAGCCGGCCGCGTAAGCGTTCGGCAAGCCGCCCAAGGTCTGCAAATAGGACTTGTGTATATAGACAATAGCCTACCACAAAAGAAAGAAAAAATCAAGATATCGCTGGTGGATTCTGAGGTAAGGGGGACGCAGAATCCGCTACATTTATCCAAGAACGGAAAAAATAGGAGATCTGGAAAAACTTGCACAAAAAAGGCGGTTAGCAGTACCTAACTAATTGTCTGACCTGCTGAATTTGCGGCGGCAAACCGAAAATCCACCAAAATTCGTTGACAAACGGAAAGTGCCTGATTATAATAATAAATGGTTAGTGAGAGCTAACTTATATTTTGAGATAAGAGTTAGCGCGGGCTAATTAATATATACTCCAAGGAAGGTAGAGATTATGATGCCGCTTACACTTGCAGAGGTTGGAGAAGAGAATATCATCAAGAAGATCGGAGGCAAACAGGAGGTTAAGACACACCTGGAGAACCTTGGCTTTGTCGTGGGAGGAGCCGTTACGATTATCAACACCATCGGAGGGAATGTGATCGTGAACGTTAAGGAATCCCGCATTGCTATCAGTAAGGAAATGGCACAGAAGATCATGGTTTGATGTTCTGCGGCAGTTGCACTTAAAATATAATTCAAGGAGGAGAACAGGAATGAAGACGCTTAAGACTGCAAAGATCGGTGATACGGTCAAGGTTGTAAAGCTTCACGGTGAGGGAGCGATCAAACGCCGCATCATGGATATGGGGATTACCAAGGGTGTCGAAGTATACATCCGTAAGGTAGCGCCTCTCGGCGATCCGATTGAAGTAACCGTCCGCGGCTACGAGCTTTCCCTTCGCAAAGCTGACGCAGAAATGATCGAGATTGAATAAAAGGGATTGAGACAATCGAATATCCCGGTATTTTGAACGGGGGATGCGCCCCGTAATTTTGAAAGCATTGGTTAGCTGATGCTAATCAAGAAAGAGAGGAATGAATATGAATTTGCGAATTGCCCTTGCGGGTAACCCGAACTGTGGTAAGACAACGCTGTTCAACGCTTTGACCGGATCCAATCAGTTTGTTGGTAACTGGCCCGGAGTTACAGTAGAAAAGAAGGAAGGAAAGCTGAAAAAGCACGATGGCGTCATTATCACCGACCTTCCGGGTATCTATTCCCTTTCTCCTTATACCTTAGAGGAAGTAGTGGCGAGAAATTATTTAATCAGTGAGCGCCCCGATGCGATCTTAAACATTATCGACGGTACGAACCTGGAACGAAACCTGTATCTGACCACACAGCTGACCGAGCTTGGAATTCCGGTCGTTGCGGCTATCAACATGATGGATGTGGTAAAGAAGAACGGCGATAAGATCAACACGGCGGAGCTTTCCAGAGCACTTGGCTGCAAGGTAATTGAGATTTCGGCTCTGAAGGGAACCGGAATCATGGAAGCTGCGGAGGCTGCCATTGACGCGGCGAAGAACGGCAAGACGGTTCCGATGCATACCTTCTCCGGTCCGGTAGAGCACGCGATTGCGCATATTGAAGAAGCGGCAGTACATAACATGCCCGAAGAGCAGCAGAGATGGTACGCCATCAAGATCTTTGAGCGTGATGACAAGGTTCTCGAGCAGGTGAAGCTGGATAAGACGACGCTTGACCATATCGAAAAGGATATCAAAGAAGTGGAGGATGAGATGGATGACGATGCGGAATCCATCATCACCAACGAGCGTTATGTCTACATCGGACAGCTGATTAAGGGCTGCTACAAGAAGAAGTCGGCCGGGAAGCTCTCCACCTCCGATAAGATTGACAAGGTAGTTACCAACCGCTTCCTTGCACTTCCGATCTTTGCGGTCATTATGTTCCTTGTATATTATATATCCGTATCCACGGTCGGAACGTATGTAACCGACTGGACCAACGACGGTCTGTTCGGAGACGGCTGGCATCTGTTCGGCATCGGTTCCGCTGCATATGATGATGCGATGAACGAGTATGCGGCAGAGAATGTCTGGACCGATGAGATGATTGCTCTTGTTGACGCGGCTGCCGAACAGGGAGTAATTGGCGCAGAAGATATTCAGGGTGCCATTGCGGAGGAAGACTTCGGCGGATTTGATGAAGCGTATGGTTCCTTTGCGGATTCCCTGATTGAGGAAGGCTATGATATCTCCGTTATCTACGAGGCGGCCCTTGGAGAGGACGCTGAAGGTGTTCCGGATCCGGCCGAATACGGCGTATGGGTGCCCGGCATCCCGGTACTGGTTCAGAGCGGCCTGGATGCGGCGAACAGCCCGGAATGGCTGAGCGGTCTGCTGGTTGACGGTATCGTCGGCGGTGTCGGCGCGGTTCTTGGTTTCGTTCCCCAGATGCTCGTGCTCTTTATCCTGCTTGCCTTTCTGGAGGCCTGCGGATACATGTCCCGTATCGCCTTCGTACTTGACCGTATCTTCCGCAAGTTCGGTCTTTCCGGTAAATCCTTCATCCCGATGCTCATCGGCACCGGTTGCGGCGTTCCCGGAATCATGGCATCCCGTACCATTGAGAATGAACGTGACCGCCGTATGACGATTATGACCACCACCTTCATCCCCTGCGGTGCGAAGCTTCCGATTATCGCATTGATCGCCTCCGCGCTGTTCGGCGGAGCATGGTGGGTTGCACCCAGCGCATACTTTGTAGGAATCGCCGCTATCATTATTTCCGGTATCATGTTAAAGAAGACCAGGATGTTCGCCGGAGATCCCGCTCCTTTCGTTATGGAGCTTCCTGCGTACCACTGGCCGACCGTCGGAAATGTTCTTCGTTCCATGTGGGAGCGCGGCTGGTCCTTCATTAAGAAGGCAGGCACCATTATCCTGCTTTCCTCCATCATCATCTGGGCGGGCTCCTGCTTCGGCGTGATGGACGGATCCTTTACCTTCAGCACCGAGATGGAGCTGGAAAGCAGCGTTCTCGGCGCAATCGGCGGAGCACTCTGCTGGATCTTTAAGCCTCTGGGCTTTGGCAACATCAAGGCGACGATCGCGACCATCATGGGTCTGGTTGCGAAGGAAGAGGTTGTCGGCGTATTCGGCGTTCTTGATTTCGAGGGCATGACTAAGCTTGCCGCTTACTCCTTCCTGGTGTTCAACCTGCTTTGCGCACCGTGCTTTGCTGCAATCGGCGCAATCAAGCGTGAGATGAATTCCGCGAAGTGGACCTGGTTCGCAATCGGTTATCAGTGTGTATTTGCTTATGCTGCATCCCTGATGATCTACCAGATTGGATCGCTCTTTACCGGAAATGTTAATGTACTCGGTCTGATTATCGCACTCGCAGTACTGGTTGGCATAGTTTACATGCTGTTCAAGCCGTACAAAGAGTCGACCAGGCTGACAAAGAGCGTCAAGGTTACAAAATAAATTTTAAAGATAGAATCATTATCAGAACAGGAGGGATAACAATGCTTGCGTGGCTTTCGGAAAATATAGCAACTATTATCATCTGTGCGGTATTGATTGCCGTGGTTGCGGCGATTATCGTCAGTATGATTCGTGATAAGAAAAAAGGGAAATCCTCCTGCGGATGTGGATGCGCGAATTGCCCGATGAGCGGTTCCTGTCATCCGAAGAAGTAATGATTCAGGGAGACGTGGAATATCACCGCGTCTCCCTGATTTTTCGCACGCGATTCGCGATCGCGAATACAGAATCCAATATCCGATATAGGAGGTGGCGGGAAAGAATAAAAAAATCGATATGGTGGAAGCGCTGAAGGGAGCGGAATAAGCCACAGGGGGGAAAAGGAGAACGGAATGGATGCGATGCAGCAATTCACGAGCAGTCCGCCTGACCGGATAGATTTCTGAAGATGAAAAACCTCTTGACAAAGGAATCTCGGTATGATAAGATGAATTCAAAGTTAGCGAACACTAACCAAGTTGGCGTTCGCTTTTCTTACTTTATAGGAAAGTTCGACTTTCGTTGAACTATTGAACGAAAAAGCCCGCGCAGAGGCGGGCAGAAAGAATAGATGACGCTGTTTAGAAGATATAAAAACCTTCTACGCCAGCTTCATCAGCAAATAAATC
>JAGAPO010000034.1 GCA_017623215.1 Lachnospiraceae bacterium
TGCCTGCATTCCGCTTCTGACGGACGCCGGAATTACGCTGGTATATGAACCGCTCAACACCAAAGTGAATCACAAGGGTTATTTTCTGTATAGCAGCGACGAGGCTCTGTTCGTCGCCGAGCAAGTTGACAGCCCTTCTGTAAAGATATTATTCGATTTTTATCATCAGCAGATTATGGAAGGGGATCTGACCCGCAACGTTCTGCGCCTGCTCCCCCACGTCGGCCATGTCCACTGTGCAGGCAACCCGGGCCGCAATGAGCTGGATATCGGTGAGATTCGGTATGACGGACTGTTCGATGCGCTCGATGAGGCCGGATATGCCGGATACGCAGGGCTTGAGTATTGGCCCACGAGAGATGTCATGGACGGACTGAGGGAATTAGCCGAAAGACAATATAAGTAAATAATTAGCCAACATTTGTCTATAAGTTTTGTTTCATTGTTTTTATACTAAGGATGAAAGTTTTCCATAAGCAGGACAAGATACAAGCCGGTAGGAAGGAATCTTTCCTGCCCTGCTAACGTCGTTCGACAGGGCGAACAGGATGAACAAAAGGGCGCCCCGCTCAAAGAAAGGAAACCAGAAAAGACGGAAGAATGAAAGGAGACAAAACAATGAAAAAGTATCGGCTATGGTCCGGAACAGAGGACAACCAATACGAAAACTGCCGGATTCCCGGAATGCTTGTAACAACAAATGGAACACTGATTATCTATAACGAAGCCAGAACCACCGGAAGCGATTGGGCTCTGATGGATATCTTCTGCAGGCGTTCCGGCGATCATGGGAACACATTCGGACCGCCTATCTACCTTGCAGTCGGGAACGAGAAGCATCCGACCGTAAATAATCCGGTTATGATGCAGGATAAGAACGGACGAATCCACTTTTTGTATTGTGAGGATTACGGAATCAATGGCGGACGAATTCTGCGCCGATATAGTGATGATGACGGATTGACCTGGAGCGAGCCATTTGATATCACGCAGAGTACGATGCCCGACTGCCGCAACGCGTTCGCTCTTGGTCCCGGTCACGGAATCTGTACCGGCTCCGGTACTCTGATTGTTCCGTGCTGGTTCGTTCCGAAAAGCGTAAATGCCCCGGTGAATCAGCATTCCCCCAGTGCAGTCAGCACCTTATACAGTACCGATTGCGGTGAACACTGGAGACTGGGCGAGATTCTTTCTTCGACCGAAGATATCATCTCGCCGAATGAGAGTGTGGCCGTGGAGCGTTCGGACGGAAATATCTACCTGTCGATTCGTCATAATCGCCAGGGCTTGCGAGCAAGGGCAGTCAGCAGGGACGGATATTCTGGCTGGACAGATTATGAATTAGATCCGGCATTAATCGATCCCGTTTGCTTCGGATCGGTTGCTGCATACAAGACCGATTCGGTACCGTATACCATACTGCTCGTGAACTGCGAGAATCCGAAGGTTCGTACCCATGTTACGGTAAAGGGCAGCGTCGACAACGGGAATACCTGGGGACTGCGCTGCGTCATTGACGAGGACCAGGGCGGATATCCCGAGATTGCCGTGGACAATAAAAATGGGTTAATTTATGTTCTATACGAAGGGACAGGAGCCGTGGAGCTCTATCTGGCGATTCTTGAGTACTGCGATTTGCTCCCCTCGCCAGCAGAAGATCATGATTAAATATCAGAGGAGGCAGCTATGAAGATTTCGTTATTAGGAGATTCTATACGCCTATTCGGATACGGGCGTGTGGTACCGGAATTATTAGGGAAAGAATTCGAGGTATATCAGCCGGACGATAATTGTCGATTTGCCAAATATACGCTCAGAGGCTTGTACGACTGGGAGGCAGACATGAAGGGCAGCCGCATCGTGCATTGGAATAATGGACTCTGGGATGTGCCGACTTGTTTTGGGGATGGTAATTTCACCTCGAAGGAAGAATATTTGAATACGATGCTGCGCATCGCAAGAATCCTATTGTCCAGATACGATAAAGTGATATTTGCCACTACGACTCCGATTCGAGAGGGAAAAGAGTTCAGTGATAACAACGATATTATTGCCTATAATAATCTTTTGGTTCCTCGCTTGCAGGAGATGGGTGTCCTGATCAATGATCTTCATGCGCTGGTGAGCCCGAAGATCGATCAGTACATTCGCAGCGATGACCTGGTACATCTGACAGAAGCCGGATGTCTGGCCTGCGGCGAGCAGGTCGCTCGGGTGATTCGGGATGCGGCAGACATGCTGTGCGCAGAAGAAGCTTCCTGCGCCGGAGGCATTCCAACCACATCCGAACCATGCAGCTGAGAAAGGCAATACTCGCTCTCAGACTATCGCGGCCTTCCGTCTTCCTCCTCCCGATAATACTGCGCCTGCGCCTTCCAAAGCTCTCGATACCTGCCATCCTCCTGCGAGAGCAGTTCCTCATGGGTGCCGCTCTGAATGATTTCTCCTCCGTCAAATACGAGAATCCGATCGCAGAACCGACAGGAAGAAAGTCTGTGGCTGATGTAAATGGCAGTCTTTTTCTCCATAATCCTGTTGAACTGGCTGTAAATCTCTGCCTCCGCCAGCGGATCGAGCGCCGCGGTCGGCTCATCAAGGACGATAAACGGCGCGTCCTTATAAAGGGCTCTGGCGATCGCCAGCTTCTGCGCCTCTCCTCCCGATATATCAATTCCGTCGTTCTCATAATCGCGGTGAAGAGGCGTCTCAATCCCCCGCTCCAGCTCTCGGATACGCGCTCCAAGACCGACACGCTCCAGACAGGAAAGAACCTTGCTCCGATCATACGCAAGCTCTGCCGAGACATTCTGCGCGATCGGAAAGGAGAACAGCTTATAGTCCTGGAACACAACAGAGAAGAGTCTGCGGTATTCGTCGAGCCGGTAACGGGTGATATCAATTCCGTTAAGGAGAATCTTGCCCTCGGTCGGATCATAGAGCCGGCACAGGAGCTTGATCAATGTCGTTTTCCCGGAGCCGTTCCTGCCGACAACCGCCAGGCGCTCACCAATCTTAAATTTTACGGACACATGGCGGAGTGCCCAGGCCTCACTTCTTGGATAGCGGAAGCTTACATCTCTCAATTCAATCTCGTAATCAATATCGTCGCGTTTTTCCACGGAAAGCCCCCCATGATACTGATCATCCGGCAGATCGAGGAACCGGAACAGATCCGAGAGCGGATCATTATTCTGAATGAGACGCCCCAGAGCCTCCGCAACATCGGACACTCCGGTAATGAATCGTGCCACCGTGCCGCGGTACAGAACAAAGCTTCCGATCCCAAACGCGCCGGCATAGGCCCTCGCCGCAACAAACACAAAGAGCGCGAATGTCATGACATGATCCCAGACCATCCGCAGCATCCCGTAATGCAGCTGGATCTTCTGTGATTTCACCATATAAGACGGTTTTTTGTATTTGGCCTGTTCCCGCAGTACAAGACGGTGAATATCGAAGATGGAAGCATCCTGCCCTTTGGCCTGTCCAAATGCGCGATACCTGCTGTTGGACACGGCAAGCTCCTGCCACGCTTTGGAGACCTTGCAAGTCTCCTGGTTCACTGTGGCAACAGCAACAACCGTATTGAGAATGATCAGCGTCAGAATTCCAATCCCAGCTGCCGGCGAGTTAAGCAATCCGACGAGTCCCGTGTACCCTTCCTGTACCCGTAAGCGAAAGAGGGATACCGTCAAGGCTGCCGAACACACCACGTTGCCGATTCCGGTAATCAAAGGCGGCAGCATCCAGAACAGAACCTGCAGCCCGCCGCCTGTCGCGTTCTTCGCCGCGAAAATCTTCTCCCGCAGAAGCGTCACCTCCGGATTCTCCAGATGATCATACTGCATTCTGTTCTGCTCCTGCATATAAAAGAGCAAATCCCGCCGCCAGGAATCCGATCCGTACACGTTCACCCGGCCGCTGACAAGACGGTTGAGCACGTTCAAAAGAAACAGCCCGCTGACCGTGACTCCCGCAAGCCAGAGCAGCCGCTTCGCATCGCGGGAATACGCAAGCTCATTGATCACAAGGGAAGACATGGAAAGTGAAAAATACGGAGCAATCAGCCCGCACAGGCAGGCTGCGATATTCCAGGCCATATAGCGCCCCAAAATCTGGAACACCAGCCGATATCCGCGAAGAATCATGGAAATATTCTCTTTTATGGTGCGTTTACTCATCTGACATTCCCTCCTTATTGGCGGCCTTCTTTCCATCCGGCATTCCTTCCTGATTGGCGGCTTTCTCCCCACCTGGTCCCCCATCCTTATAGTACTTTGCCTGTACCTCGAACAGGGCACGGTATTTTCCGCCCTTTGCCATCAGCTCCTTGTGCGTTCCCTCCTCGGCAATCGAAGCGTCATCCAAAAAGAAGATCCGATCGCAAAAACGCGTGGAAGCGAGACGATGAGAAATAAAGATCGAGGTGGTATCCTTCGAAATATCGTTGTACTTGCGGTACATCGCATCCTCCGCAATCGGATCGAGCGCAGCGGTTGGCTCATCCAGAATCAGCACCTTCGCACCGCGATACATCGCCCTCGCTAACAGCAGCTTTTGCAGCTCCCCTCCGGAAAGCTCCGTGGCATCTTCGTTCACCTGGCGATTGAGCGGTGTCTCCACGCCCTTAGGCAGGGCATGTATCTTATCCGCAAGACCGGCGGCTTTGATGCACCGGTTTAACCGTTCGTAATCAATCGCCTCCCCCGCCTCCGTATCCACAATCGTAATATTTTCCGCAAGCGAGCTTGGAAGCAGCGTACATTTCTGCGGAACCAGAGAAAAGAGCGAATACAGTTCGTCACGGTTGTATTCATACACGGAGTGTCCGTTGATGAGCACTTCCCCCTCATCGGGAACTAAAAGCCCGCACATCAGCATGGTCATCGTGGTCTTTCCTGCGCCATTTGCCCCCACAAGCGCGATTTTCTCACCTGCTCGAATGTGGAAGCTGACGTGATCCAGAACTTTTTTCTCTCCTGTCGGATATTGATAGCTCACATTGCGAAACTCAATGGATACCGCTTTTTCTTCGGGAAGCGCAATTCCTGTTCCACGGTTCAGCCGATCTTTGATATCAAAGAACTCGCGGTAGTCCGAGACTCCGAGCGCTCCCGCCCACAGGCGGCCCCAGGTTCCAAGAATTCCGGACACAAACTCAGACAACTGGGTAATCGCAGCGAAATAAAGCACGAACTGCGCCGCATCAATCTCCCCTTCTACGGCCCTCGCAATCAGAAAGGCATACGCAGCGCCATCCCGCAGCAGGACGACAAGAAAGCCGACGAACGCTGCAAGGAACGAATTTCGCTCCACCTTATTCTGCTCCTCGTACCACCTGCCCTCCAGCTTCGCGACCAGGGCACCCAGGAAATCTCCAAAATGAAACAGCCTGATATCCTTCCCGCAGCTTAAATCATTGGACACGGTCCACGCGATATAATTCAGCTTCTTATTCACCAGATTGCGCTCATCCCCCGACTCCCAGCTACGCCTCTGCTGCCATTTCCCCATGCCATAATTGGCGAGGCACCCGGCAAGCAAAAGCATCAGAATCCAGGGACTGATCGTAGATATGATGGTCCCGAACAGTACAAAGCTTAAGATATGCACCAGCATTTCCCCGAAATACTGGATGAAATGCACGCCTGCGGTGTGGTTATTCTCCGTAACCTTCTGGGCCCGCTGCAGAATCACCGCAAGCTCCGGGTCATACTGCAGATAATAATCCATGTACCGCTCCCTGCGTTCTTCTTCATATATCATCTCCAACAACACAAAATGTTCCGCCGTTCCTCTCTTTACTTCCATATACTGATTGGCAAGCGAAAATATCATCTGCGCGGCTGCTAACATCGCGATAACCCATACGACCTGCCAGAAGGCATCTCCCGACTCCAGCTCTTTTAGTATCAGGCTCGGCATGTACAGCCCGATGGCACGCAGGATCAATGTCACCGGAACTGCTATGACAGCAGCCGCCGCAATACTTTTTGAGCTTCGCCACGTCATCCTCATGCTATAGGCAACGCAGGAAAAAAAGCCGTATTTCGGCTTGCGTCTTGGCTCTTTTTGGGATTTGGATTTTGATTTTGACTTCTCTGATTTGGATCTTTTTTCCTGTTTCTTCACTGGAACCTCCATTCCGAGAACGTATACTGGTTCAAACATGTATTCCGGTCTGCGACGTTCTCAGCACAAATCCGCCTGCGAACCGCCAGCGGCGGGTCCAGTTATCCCCTCTGCCGCCGTGCGCTTCGGTTATTGGTCAGTATAACACAGGAATTGTAAGAAATGTTGTTTTGGGCAGAAATCGTTCGATTTCAGGCGTGAAAATCCGGCTCCCCGGAAAGCGGCAAGATCACCTCCGTGGTGAATCCCCCGTCCTCACTTGCCCGCGTAAGATATCCGTCATATTTTTCCACCAGCGAATCGACACGGTTCAGTCCGAACCCGTGATTGCTGCCCTTGGAGGAGAGAAACCTCCCTCCGATCGTATTCTGCTTTTTTCCTGCAGAATTCGTAAAACACAGATAGAGATGCGTACTCTTCACGCCAATGTAGATGCGCACAAACCGTTCCTGGGGTGGGAGCTTTTCCGCGGCTTCCATTGCGTTGTCCAAAAGGTTGCCGATGATGATGCACAGATCAACATCCGCGATCGCAATTCTTGACGGAACCTTAGCGTCTGCCTTGACCGGGATTTTTCTTGTATTCATGAGCGAGATTTTACTGTTTAAGATCGCGTCTACCATGGTGTTCCCGGTCTTAATAACCGTATCGACGGACACGAGATTCTCGTTGATCTCTTCTAAGAATTCCTGCGCCTTTTCGATATCTCCATTCGCCAGACAGGCGGAAAGCGCCTGCATATGATTATGATAATCGTGCCGCCACGCACGCATCTTGGCATACATATTCTCCACTTCGTTGTAGTGCAGCTCCACAAGGGAACGCTGGTATTCCAGTAATTTTTCTTTTCTTCGGGTAAACATCGCAACCTCCCTGTCATCGCATCAGAGCGATATGGAATGAAGCCTTTCGCACCAATTTCCGCATGACTATCGCTTCTCTTTACTGTTCTCTCAAATACCTCACAAGCGCCTGATTCATCTCGTCGTACAGACCTTTTCCGAGCGGCACCTCAATACCGCCCTCTAAATATACGGATGTCTTCGTGATTCGGATTACATATCTCAGACCTACGATGAAGGAACGGCCTGAACGGAAGAACCCTTGGCCGAGCGCCTTTTCAATCTCCGATACTGTCATACGCAAACGGTACGTCTCCTTTCCTACATGCAGCAATATGTAATGCCCATCCGACTCCGCATAACGGATATCTTCCACATAGATTCGTACTGTCTCTTTTCCAACCGGAAGAAGAACAAATCGGGAACTCCCTTTTAACTTCTCTGCAGCTCTGTCCAGCACCGCAAAGAGTTTTTCTTTTTTCACAGGCTTTATCAGATAATGTAATGCAGCTACTTCGAATCCCTCTGCCATAAAATCCGGATAACCTGTGACAAAAATAATCTGCACGCGGGTATTGTCCTCCCGAATTTTCTTCGCAAGCTCGATACCATTCATCCCGGCCATCTCGATGTCAAGCAACAGAATATCAATATTCCTTTTCCCACCATACTCAAACAAAAATGCTTCTGCGGAAGGAAATTCTGAAAACACCGGCAAATACCCCCTCGTTTTTGTCCAAAGGCTTGCGGCCCTTTTAATAAATTCAACCTGATTTTGTTCATCTTCACATATCGCTATATTTAGTTTCATGTAATTCCTCCGATGGCAGTACTGAAACAAATATAACATAAAACGGTTGATTATGCAAAGAGTATCTTTTAAAGTGTATAGAACCATGAAAAGCACAAAGGCATTTTCCTGGCAAATTGGTCCGATAAAATTTTACTCCTCACTCAGCTCTGTAATCAAAGATTGAAAAAGTTCATCCATGTCCTTGCTATTTCCAAGAATTCGCACAGGGATATGAGTTTCATACTCAAGTTGTTTTGAAATATCCCTTAATTCTTCAAGCGTTAATTTTTTACTCTTTAATCCATAGCCGAAAGCTGTACTTACTTCCGTAATTACTGGAAAAAGTACAAGTGCACATATGCGCGATCCATTGAATGATTGAAGATAATTGATTGTATTTTTGATATACTCAATCGGATCATGAGGGTTTACACAAAGTACATACACATCTGGATTTGTACCGCATAAAAAGCCATGACCTATAAAGTTCATTTGAGCGAGATTATTATAGCAGAACGGCGTTGAACCGGACTGCCCGCCAACTAATACAACATCGGTATCATCCTTTACTATTTGGCTAATCATGTGATTGATTATCAACGCGGTTTCTTCTGGACGAATATCAGTATTTGAATGATATCCGTATGGAAATACAATATCAGCACCAAACAAGTATCCTGATGGTTCAGAAGTAATCTGTCTAACATGATAATGATTCCGTAAAAATCGTCTTCTCAATTCAAGCTGAACGGAGTATTTTCCTTGCTTGGAACTGGTACCAAATACCCCTACTATAGGAACGCACCGTTCAAAAAGCCGTCCTCCCGTGCAGCGAGGTATATCCTCCCTGCAAACCGCCGGAATAAACACTTCACAGAGATCACAATAGTTTTCTGCTTCTCTATCGAATGCATACAATCTCTTGTTATACCTTTGACATTTCGCTGCTATCTCTTCCAGCCATTTGCGATTGGTAACCTCCGAAATCACTCCACAATGCCCACAGATTACTGTATCAAATTCATCACTCCAATCCAAAGAATCGATATTTTGAATCTTCATTCCACTATCTCCGGTTCCCAGAATCTCCCCTATACCGCGCCCTACATTGAGACTGTATTTTATATCATAAAACCCTACAATATCAAAGCTTAGCAGATCTTGATATCTTGCTATTGCACTGATCTCTTTATTCCAAGGAAAAACGATCGCTTTCCTTATTTTTTCAGAAAAGGCTTGCCCCATCTCAAAAGAACTGGGTATATTCTCGCGTTCTTCCTTTTGAATATAAGGGATATCGAGTTCTTTTGCCAGCTCCTTAAGAAGGGCGGATTTTATCATCTTTTCCGCTCCCTCTTTCTTAGCCAATATATGCGTTAATTTCGCCGCAACAACTGGCGCGGCAAAACTACTTCCTCCTACAATTATCTTCGCAGGATTTACCCATTTCAATCGATATTTCTTTTCCTGTAATACAATATCAACTTTACTTACTTCTGATATCCTTGGTAATTCGTTTGTTATAGAATTGGTTGCAACACCAATGACCACATCAAAAGCAGCAGGATAAGACATTAAGCCATCGTTATCGAAGGCAGAGACTATAATAACATTCTTTTTGATAAGTCTCTCGATCCTATCCCGTAACATTTCAAGTTTATCAGTACAAACCACTCCGGAACTGATAATAACGATATCACATACTATGTTTTTTTCAATATATTCTAAAGATGCTATCAAAGATTCTGCATTGGTAGACGTTTCTGAATCATCATAAATCTTTATAGAATATAAATGCGAAATGAACGCTTTTTCTTTGAACAGACAATCAGCTACTGCCGTTCCGTGTCCTACGCGGTCTATAAAATCGTCAGACATAGCTACTTCGCCATCAGAACGACACATAATACTTTTTCCCGCGACCTGCTCTCTGCTCAAACTGTCGTCCCATTTGATACCACTATCTATGATTACAACTTCAAATCTCTCACGTGTCATTTCATTGTCCTCCTTCCTTTCTATATCTTATCATTCAAAGGCGGAGCCCAGAACAAGTGTGGATTGGATGTATGTACATGATTAATGTATTCTCCAGACTCCGGATAAAACACTTTCTTATCTGATATCGGATAATTTTGCGATTGAAAATGAAACAGAGTCCTTTCAAAGCCTCCGCATTCATTCCCATACTTACTCTCCTTAAAGGATTCAAATCGAACCAGATTCCCGGCTAAATATTGTATCAAATCTTCATTCCTTGCTCTTCCCATCATAGGAACCAACACTTGCTTTTTATTTGCGATATGTTCTCGAATCTCAATCAGGTTTAATGGGATCCTTTTTTTATTGATATAATATGCACGATTCGATGCATCAAAGACAATCCACTTGTTCCATTCAAACGAAAATGCTTCTGTAACACAATGGCAGTCATTATAATTTAAATCAACAGGCATGCATCTGACCATTCGTGAGAAAAAGCCGACCGATAAAAACACCTCATTCAATACAACAGCATGCATATAACAATTAGAATGCAGTCCCATTGTTTTTGTGCTTTCAAGAATATAGTCTGCATGGAATTCGGAAGGTGGGATACACATCCCATCTCCGACCAGATGTTCATTTACCCATATGGTTAGCGCTACCATGGATCGAAATTCCTGATTTATATCAATATTATTTGTATAATTATATTTCTTCTTTAAATAATCAAGCCTGTAATCCTGTAATTGATACGAAAAAACAAAATCTTTTTTTTGCTCTGTTTCATTAAATTGTGAAAAGATTTTTAAAAAACTTACTTTGTCTTCAAACCCAACTGTTCCTTCATGTATTCTCATAGCTACCTCTTTATACAGAAACTACTCACTCTTTTCCTTAAATGAGACCTGATTTGAGTAAGCACCGAACTTCAGATTCGCCCAGTGCTTACTCTATGAATTCTAATTCAACATCCTAATCGGTATCCCACATCGTAAAGCCGTCGGTTGAAACATTGTGCTGCTCTCACACCATAGTTATTGCATGCTGTCAGCATACCCCATTCGAGCCACATCTTGCCGGATTGACGCATTCGACATTGTATAACTTTATCAAATTGCTTTTTTGATTTTGCTTCGGACGCTTAATTTCCTTTTTCATGTGAAACCTCCTTGTCTCTAACATCCTGGCTTACACCTAAAGTTGCTTCCGGTTGAACTGCACTCGACGTTGTACATGATAACTGCTTTTTCCTTGTTGTAGCTGTGCTTCTTACGAATCAATTTCTTACTCATGTTAATCCTCCATTCTGCCACCTTTTTAACGTAGTTCAAATCATAACGCCTATAATTAGGCTGCCACATTCAATAGCAGTTACATATGCTATTGTTTCCAGAACTCGTACATTCGACATTGTATAGCCGAACCTTCTTTTGTTCTGATTCTTTTCTTTTACGAATAAGAACTTTCTTCAATTTAACCACCTCCTCACAGAATAAGAATTGCAGACTGATCTAACTTATCTACTTTGTTTCCTTGTTCCTATCACCAAGCATATATGCCGGGATACCCTTTAACCAGCTATAATGATTATGCATTGACATCCTCTATATATCTTTCTCCAAGGAAGAAACCGATCAATTCACATAATCCATCAATTTCCCCCAGTATATTCTGAGTGAGTACCGTATCAGGAAATTCAATGCCGAACTCCTCCTCAGCTGACACCAATATACTGACATATTGTAACGAGTCCATCTCCTTTAACATGGTAATGTTTTCGATATCTAACCCGTTTTCCTCAAAAATAGCCGCCAGCTTATTTCTAATATCTAATTTCGTATACATATCCTCTAACTCCTTTCGATCCTTATAATAAATCTGTAAAGTCCTCTTTATCGTTTGCAAGGTGATAGAATTGCGGAATATAACATCTTAGCACATTAAGCGTTTCTTGGTTACAGGCCTCCTTTTGTTTATAGGGGCATCCCTTCGATACGCATGCAGCATATTGAGAGCAGGACAAGCATTCTGTATTATTATAAGCTTTAGGGGCAATCCAATAACTGAATTTGTTTTCATCGAAATCAATATGACCATTTGAATCAATTTTCCCGATATGATTGACATCATCATATAACGCACATGTGCATTTGTAAAACGTACCATCAGAACCAATCACAAAAGCGTTCGGATTCGCCGCATAACAGGTGAAGTGTGAACCATAGGAAAAAACATATTCTTGATACAGAGATTCATACCCTATATCACATTGCTCCACAAATTCTTCAAATAGTGCATTGCTGCAATGAATCGCATCCGCTTCTTCCGTATGATTCGTCCACATCTGCCTAAGCATAATATAAAATCGGTGGTCATGACTGAACGGAAGAATCACATCCCTTTTAAAAGCATCCCTATTATTAATAATATTCCGTGTAATATTGGTTCTCAAAGACATCGTCCACAGTTTACTTTGCGAGTAATCCCTGATGTCTTTGATGTTTTGAATGATAGTATCAAAGGTTCCACCTCCTCCAGCCATCACCCTCTGTTTATCATGGATAGACTTGTCCCCATCTACGGTTATTTGAAAATGCGTGACTCGTAAGCGAGTCAATCTGTCAAACATATTCCTGCTCAATAAATATCCATTCGTTGTTATCCCTGCCCGATATGGTTTTTTATACTTTTTGCATAAGTCTATAAATGCTTTTGAGAGCCTTTCGATTACACCTACAGCAAGTAATGGCTCCCCACCAAACCACCCAATGGAGAGCCCTTTATGATTCGGTAACTGCCTTTTTACAAATTCTATGAGTGCGTTTTGATTCTCCTCCGACATTTCGGGCTTTTCAAAATTCTCATAGCAATAAACACAACGAAAGTTACATTTTTCAGTAGGCATTATAATTAACTCCAAGTAATTGTTTTTAATGTCACTCAAAATTTTCTTTCCCGTTGCTACTTGAAATTCATCTAACTGCTTAGATATAAGGAATCCCAGTTCTTCCAAACGCTTACTGACCCGCTCATTGGTAATCGGAACTTTCAAGACATCGGTCAGTAAGATTTTTTTGTCTATATCCACAGATATAACATTACCATTTCCTGTATGTAGCATATAATATTTTCCGTTTCTTGATTCGAAATCCACTATAAAATTGCTTTTCTTCATCTTACACCTCCCATATTAATCTTTATTTTTCTCTTGTTAACTCGCTTTTTCTTACATTTTCTTTTTTACATAGAGAAGTTTTCTGTGTCTATGCCATTCCCCTTGGCCATAAATCATGGATAATGGGATGTTTGGGGTACACTTAA
>JAGAPO010000035.1 GCA_017623215.1 Lachnospiraceae bacterium
AAAGGTTGTAACCATGAGCGATTCCACTGGTTGGATTTACGATGCAGAGGGCATTGACCTTGCTGCAGTTAAGGAGATTAAGGAAGTAAAGCGTGCACGTTTAAGCGAGTACAAGAACTATCGTCCGAACGCAGAGTATCATGAGGGCAGAGGAGTATGGACGGTTAAGTGTGACGTTGCTCTTCCCTGCGCAACACAGAACGAGCTGCTGCTTGATGATGCAAAGGCTCTTGTTGCAAACGGCTGCATCGCAGTTGCAGAGGGCGCTAACATGCCTACTACTCTTGAGGCTACCAAGTATCTGCAGGAGAACGGTGTTCTCTTTGCACCTGGTAAGGCGGCAAACGCAGGCGGCGTAGCAACTTCCGCACTCGAGATGTCCCAGAACTCCGAGAGATTAAGCTGGAGCTTCGAGGAAGTGGATGCGAAGTTAAAGGGCATCATGATCAACATCTTCCACAACATGGACGATGCTGCAAAGCGTTACGGCGCAGCAGGCAACTACGTTGTTGGTGCTAACATCGCAGGCTTTGAGAAGGTTGCGGACGCAATGCTCGCTCAGGGAATCTGCTAATCTTTATAATATACCCCGGGAACGTAAGGTTTCCGGGGTTTTTCTCTCTGTATAAATTACCTCGTTAGGGGATACACTATTTCCGAGGTGATGATACATGAACAAAGAAAAGCAGGAAATACAAAATCAAAAGAAATCCAACGCTTGTTTCAACAGTGTTACCGAAAAAAGCAAACCAGAACATCAGAATCAGACCCATAACTCCATCCGGGAGGGGATGGGCCCGAACACAAAGCGACAGCCGAGATAAGCATCCGAAAGGGTGCTTTTTTCAAAATACGAATCAATATCCTTGACTTCACAAGCGAAGTAGTGTATTTTATTTTTAGATATTTAGAAATTTATCTAAAAATCTAAAATATGATTAAGGTGAAGGAGGTAACTATGCTTACCATCAGGAATTTTTCCAAGAGCTACAAGGGAGATAAGAAAGCCGTTGACAACTTGAATCTGACCGTAGAGGCAGGAGATATCTATGGTTTTATCGGGCATAACGGCGCGGGCAAGACAACGACATTAAAGGCGGTTGTCGGCGTGCTGGATTTTGAGGAGGGCGAGATTACAATTGACGGTCATTCGGTCAAAAAGGAGCCGATTGCATGCAAACAGGTTACCGCATATATCCCGGATAATCCGGAGCTGTACGAACATCTGACCGGAATTCAGTATCTGAATTTTATCGCGGACCTGTATGGAGTGACGAAGGAGGAGAAAGAGGAGCGTTTTCGCAGGTACGCGGACGCGTTCGAACTGACAGGGAGTCTGGGCGATCTGATTTCCTCGTATTCACACGGAATGAAGCAGAAGCTTGCGATTATTTCGGCGCTGTCGCATCAGCCAAAGCTTCTGGTGCTGGACGAGCCGTTCGTTGGCCTTGACCCGGTAGCGGCGCATACGCTGAAGGCAATCATGGCGGAATTGTGTGCGAAGGGAAGCGCAATCTTTTTCTCGACCCATGTGCTGGAGGTTGCGGAAAAGCTGTGCAATAAGATTGCGATTATCCGCGGCGGCAAGCTAATTGCAAGCGGGAATACCGAGGAGGTCAGAGGGAATAAGAGCCTCGAGGATGTATTTATTGAGCTGGCGGAAAAGGGCGAAAAGGACTTCTAAGATTGGAGGATTGGTGCGATGCGTGAAATCTGGCTGCTTACAAAGATGGCCTTCGGTTCCGTGCTTCCCTTAAACAGACGCAGCGGGAAAAAGTGGACAGGAAGCAGGAAGGATGGCGGAAGAGGAAATGTGGTCTGGATTCTGATTGTTCTTTGCGGAATCGGAATTATGGCGCTTTCCGCGCTTTACAGTGTCAGCATGGGCATGGTATTCGGAATGGCGGATTGTCTTTCCCTGCTTCCGGTGATGTACGTAGTAATTATGTCGATTATGATACTGGTTACAACAATATATAAGGTGAAGGGAACCTTATTTGGCTTTCAGGATTATGATCTGGTGATGTCGCTTCCGGTCCCGGCCTGGAAGATAACGGCAAGCAGACTGTTGATTCTGTACTTATTTAATCTGATGATTACGGTGGCGGTTGTGCTGCCTGCCAATGTGGTCTACGGAATTATGGCGAAAGAAGGGCCGTTATACTATGGGATTAGCATAGTATTACTGATTTTTATTCCGGCGGTACCCATGGTGATCGGAACCGCGGTGGGGATTCTAATTGCGCTGCTTGCATCGCGGTTTCGAAAAAGCAATCTGATTCAGCTTCTGCTGTTGACGCTGGTTACGATCGTTCCGCTGCTGCTTTCACTCTCGATAACCGGAAGTGAGGAGGCAGAGATGCTCGCGGCAGTATCGGGAATGGGCAATATGCTTCAGCGAATCTATCCGCCGGGAATTCTGTATGGGAAAGCAATCGGCGGTGATTTTTCCGCAATGGCGGGATTTATTCTGACAGCAGCCGCGGCGTATGGATTATTCGCAGTTGGCTGCGGCGCGCTGTTTCGTAAGCTGAACACGCAGCTTTTGACGGTTCGCACCCGATCGGATTATCGGTTTGAAGAAAAGCAGGAGAAGGGCACACCGTTCCTTGCGCTGTATCGCAAAGAGTTCCGCAGATTATTGGCGTCTCCGTTATATCTGTTCAATACCTGTTTTGGAATCGTGATGATTACGGCAGCTGCGATTGCCTGCCTTTTTGTAAAGCCGGAGCAGCTGCTTGCCTTATTAGAGCTGCCGGAAGTGGGAGAGAATATGGCGATTATGATGGCCGGTTTTATCTGTGTACTTGCGGGAACCATCTCGACGAGCAGCTGTTCTGTCTCACTGGAGGGAAAAAATCTCTGGATCCTCAAATGCGCTCCAATCCCTGCTAAAGTGATTTTTGCCGCGAAGATTGCGGTGAATCTTTCCGTGTCCGTACCGTTTTTGATCGTGGACGGAATTGTATTTGCACTGATCCTAAAAGCGGGGGCGGTACAGACCTTCTTTCTTCTTGCGCTGCCCATCGCGTATGCAGTCTTTACTGCGTTCTTCGGACTGCTCGCGAATCTGAGATTCCCGGTCCTTGACTGGAAATCGGAGACTGTCGTGGTTAAGCAGAGCGCGGCGTCCATGTGCGGAATTTTGGTTGGAATGGTTGGAGGAATTATTCCGGTTGGCTTGGTTATTGCAATGCCGGGAGTGAATCCGTATCAGCTTTACCTCGGTGTGCTTGCAGGTCTGATTCTTGCGATCGTTCTTATCTGGAAATATTTATTGGGAAAAGGCGTAAAACGGTGGGAACAGCTGTAGCAGGTGCGATTGTATAGGTCCGGGAAGCACAGTTAAAAGAAAGGAAAATAAAATGAACGATGTATTTAAGGCGCTGGCCGATCCGACCAGACGAAGAATATTGGAGATTTTATCCGAACAGAGTCGGAATGCGGGAGAGATCGCGGATGCCTTTTCGATTAGCAAGCCCTCGATTAGTCATCATCTGAGCATTTTGAAGAGCGCCGGACTGATTCAGGATGAACGGCAGGGGCAGAATATCCTCTATTCGCTGAATACGACGATATTTCAGGATATTGTAAAATGGTTTTTTGACATGACGCAGAGCGGACAGGGGACGATGCGCCTGTCAGAAGCGAACGGCCCGGCAGGGGGAGAATATGACACCGGGTATGGGGAATACGGTGCTGCACGTGAGGAGCATGCGGAATGTAAGAAGGATGGAACAGGCGAAGAAGAGAGCGGAGGTCCGGTATGAATACACAGAGGATTCCGCGGCTCTGGCCCATGTGGGTTCTTTCGGCGGTGTCATTAGTTGGGGTCTTGCTCGTCTATGACACCCTGCCGGAAATGATGCCGACACACTATAATTTTAAATGGGAGGTCGATAGAACCGCGCACAAATCCCTAATGTTTGCTGAGGCTCTTTTGCCGTTTTTGTTTCTTGCGATGATGGAGTATATGCCGAGACGGAAGCGCTATGCTGAAATGCGGAAGAATCACGAGAAAGCGTATCGGATGATGGAGATTGTGACAGCCTTTATGCTCCTTATGCTGGTCTGGATTCCGATTCTGGGGGTAAGAATATCGGAATTCAAGGTGGAGACGGCGCTGTCCGTACTGCTTGGCGTATGCTTTGCAGTGCTCGGCAATTACATGCCGACGATTCGGCCGAATAAATACTTCGGAGTCAAGGGATTTTGGATTCGCAAGCATGAATCGGTCTGGAGAAAATCGCAGAAGGCGGGAGGATATCTGCTGGTTGGATTCGGCATAAGTATGATCCTCGCGGGGCTTACGCGTTCGTCCGTGCTGTATGCGGCGGCCGCAGCGGTCATGGTGCTTGGATTGCTGCTGGTATTTGCGTGGACGATTGTATGGTATCAGAGGGCGGAAAAGAAAGAATAGGCGTCGTGTGGGGAAGAAATTGCATGAAAGTCAAGATATAGAAAAAAGAGATTTGTACCCGGACTTTAAATCCATCAGGTACAAAGCTCTTTTTTATGATAAGAATGAATTATGCCAGCGTCTTCAAATACTCCGCATTTGCTTCGATAACTTTTTTCATCGCATCCCTGCCCGGAGCACCGATCGTATTTCTTTTCTCTACGCAGGTTTTCATCGAAATTGCCTCATAGATATCCTCTTCGAACGCAGGGCAAATCTCCTTGTATTCTGCAAGGCTCAGGTCATCGAGAGAGCAGTTCTTCTCAATGCACAGCAGTACCAGCTGACCGATAATTCCATGCGCGTCGCGGAACGCAACACCGTGATTTACCAGGTAGTCTGCCGCGTCAGTTGCGTTGGTAAAGCCGTTCTTTGCGCTGGCAGCCATGATTTCGGGACGGAAACGCATCGTGGAAATCATGCCGGTGAATAAAGATAAGCAGCCCTTAACCGTGTCGATTGCGTCGAAGGTCAGCTCCTTATCCTCCTGCATATCCTTATTGTAGGCAAGGGGAAGTCCCTTCATAGTGGTAAGCAGCGATATTAAAGCACCATAGACACGCCCGGTCTTGCCGCGGACGAGCTCCGCGATATCCGGGTTCTTCTTCTGTGGCATAATGCTCGAGCCGGTTGAGTATGCGTCGTCAAGCTCTACAAAGCGATACTCGTTGGAGTTCCAGAGAATAATCTCCTCGCAGAAACGGCTCAAATGCATCATAATCGTGGACATTGCGCTTAAGAACTCGATCAAGTAATCCCGGTCGGCAACCGAATCCATGCTGTTGAGCGTAGCTCCTGCAAATCCAAGCAGCTCGGCGGTGTATTCTCTGTCAAGCGGATACGTGGTTCCTGCAAGGGCGCCGGAGCCGAGAGGGCAGTAGTTCATTCTTGCGTAAATATCGCACAGGCGGGAATAGTCCCGTTTGAACATCTCAAAATAAGCTCCAAGATGGTGGGCGAGTGTAATCGGCTGTGCCTTCTGCAGGTGAGTAAAGCCGGGCATATAGGTATCCAGATGCTCCTGCATCATTGTGTGAAGCTGCGTCAGAAGCGACTTTACAAGTGCCTTCACCTCCACGATCTCATCGCGGGTATACAGCTTCATATCCAGCGCAACCTGGTCGTTGCGGCTTCTTCCGGTATGCAGCTTTTTGCCGGGTTCTCCAATGCGCTTAATCAGATGAGTCTCAACGAAGCTGTGAATATCCTCGCATGCGCTGTCAATTACCAGCGCGCCGGATTCGATATCTGCGAGAATTCCCTTCAGTCCTTCAATAATCGTATCACGTTCCGCCCCGGTTAAGATTCCCTGCTTCGCGAGCATGGTGACATGCGCGATGCTGCCTTCGATATCCTGATGATAGAATTTCTGATCAAAGGAGATCGATGCGTTAAAATTAAATACCAGCTGATTCACTTCTTTTGTAAAGCGTCCGCCCCAAAGTTTCATGGTCATATTCCTCTTTTCTGTATAATAGTATCATTATGATTCGGTTATTTTACCCGCACGGTTACTTCACCGGTGTGAAGGCTTTCTCGGGTTCCATCCGAATACTGTACCACAAGACCGCCAAGATCGTCAATATCAATTGCAAGTGCGGTTACGGCGGTGTTCGGGTCATCCGGGCGCCTGTTCATCAGTACGACCTCCCTGCCGAGCAGCATGGAGCGTCTGCGATATTCCGGAAGATAGGAACCGTCTAAGAGCGTATTCGTGCAGTCTGTTACTTCCCGCAGAATCGCCGCAAGCAGTGCCTCGCGTATTCCGGTCGGAGCATCCGACTCGTATAAGGCACAGGCAGTATGGGCAAGCTCGGCGGGAAATTCCGACGCATGCCGTTCCACGTTGATGCCGATACCCGCAACAACCGCATCAAGGGTACCGTTCGAATTCACCACGCCTTCGCATAGAATTCCACAAAGCTTCTTCTCGTGAAGGTAGATGTCATTTACCCATTTGATATCGGTATGGATTCCGGTAATCCGGCTGACTGCAGCACAGACTGCAACACAGACTGCGGTAGTAAGGCGCAGAATTGCGGCTTCCTCTCTGGGAGGGCGTAAGACAATGGAGAGATAGATACCCCCACCCTTCGGCGAGAAGAAGCTTCGGCCGAGTCTTCCGCGGCCTGCGCTCTGGCTTTCTGCAAGAACGGCGCTGCCGGACGGTACGCCCCGTGCAGCAAGCTCTTTTGCGGTTGTATTCGTGGACGCCAGCTCAGAGTAAAGCAGAAGAGGAGAGGAGATTTCTTCCTGCGTAAGGCATTCCTCCAACAGAGCCGCGTTGTATTGTCCAGGATAAATTCTGTTGTCTGTTAACATGATAGTCTCCATTCCTGCTTTGACAATCGCAGTACGGAACCGCCAAAGCATTACAGCATACAATAGTTTTATTGTAGACGAAGCATATCGCTTTGTCAATAAAACATTTTCTTGCATTTTAAGCAGATGCTGATTATAATAGAAAGGAAGGAGAGGCACAGAGGAATCTGTGCACCGAATCATAGATATATGATAGGGAAAGGGGGATAATATTTATGAAGGTGAAAGTAATTATGATTCCGTTCCGCGATTTGAAGGTGATTTCGATTAATGACACGGTCGGGCAGGCGATTGATATGATTGATGAGAACCACCTTCTTTCTCTTCCGGTAGTGGACGGCAGAAAGTTCATCGGAGTTCTGTCGAAGCAGCATGTGTACGAAACTTTCTTTAAAGAGTTCGAGGGAACCAAGGAAGAGTTCCGGGCGCAGAATATCAGCGTCATGATGAAGACAAAGATTACCGGAATCAGCGAGAACATGCCAATCGAGGAGGCAGCGGCGCTGTTTATCGAGACCAAGTTCCGATTCATCCCGGTAGTGGACGAGCATACGGAGCTGATCGGAATTGTAACGCAGCAGGCTATCTTTAAGGAGTATCAGAAGCTGTTTGGTTCTACCTACAATACGTTTACCGTATATTCCTTTGACTATAAGGGAACGCTTGCTAAGATTTCCGAGCTGATTGCCAAGGCTGGCGGCAATATCAAGAACGTTGTCTTGATCAACACGGAGATTCTTGGACTCCAGGAGATCTTTTTCCGCGTTGAGACGGAGGATTTCCCGAATATCATTAAGACGCTTAAGAAAAAAGGATTTGATGTCAGAGTGCCTGACAGAGATTAATTCATTCATGTGAGAATAGGAACCTCCCGGCAGATTGGGAACTGCCGGGAGCTAATTTTTGCTTTCATTCGGATTTAGTTCTCTAAGCCATACAGTCTTGTATATTTTTCAGTCAGATAATCCACATAATAATCGGCGTTCAGATCCTCATTCATCATGCCCTGCAGAAGCTTAGTCGTATTTTTGGAAGAACCGTACTGGTGAATATGGAGGCGCAGGAATTCCCGAATCGGAGTAAGGTTCCCTTCCCTCAGATAGTCATCAAACGGCATGACTTTCTTCATATACGCGTATATCTGGGCCGCAATTGCGCTGCCGATTGCGTACGACGGAAAATACCCGAAGGATCCGCCGGACCAGTGGACATCCTGAAGTACGCCCTCTGCGTCGTTCGACGGTTCCACGCCCAGATAATCCTTATACTTTTGATTCCAGACCCGCGGAAGCTCATCCACCGTAATCTCATCGTGAAATAACATGCGCTCGATTTCGTAGCGGATTATGATATGAAGCGGATAGGTAAGCTCGTCCGCCTCAGTGCGGATCAGGCTCGGCTCCGCCTTGTTGATACCCTGGATGAAGCGGGAGAGCGGAACGTCGCTAAGCTGTTCGGGAAAGGTCTCCTGAAGTCTGCCATAGATCGGAAGCCAGAAATCGGCACTGCGCCCGATGATATTCTCAAAGAAGCGGGACTGCGATTCGTGCATTCCCATCGAAGAGCCGCCGCCTGCAGGTGTCAGGGTGAGTTCATCGCTTACATTCATCTCATACATGGCATGTCCGGCCTCATGAATGACAGAGAAAATACCGCTCTCCAGGTTATTCTCATAAAAATGACTGGTGATGCGCACATCGTGGTTATGAAGATTCGTTGTGAACGGATGCTCGCTTTCTGCCATCACGCCGCGGTTAAAATCAAATCCCTCATAGCCCGCGAGGTAGCGGCAGAATTCCCGCTGTCTGTCAATCTCGTAATGTCGGAAATTATAGCTTTTATCAATGCAGTCGTTCTTCGCTTTTACTTTTTGAAGAAGCGGAACGACTGCGGATTTGATCTTGCCGAAGAATTCGTCCAGCTTCTCCATGGTAAATCCTTCTTCATAGGTATTAAGCAGGACATCATACGGCTCCTGACCGTCCTTTGCGCGAAGCTTCGCAAACTTTTTATTATATTCTACACTCTCTTTTAAGGTCGGGGCGAACTCCTCAAAGCAGGACTTCGCCTTTGCGGAAGCCCAGATCGAGGAAGCTTTGGCAATAAGCTCGGAATAGAGTCTGTAATCCTTCTGCGGAATGGGTTCCAGTTCATCAAAGGACTTCTTCAGGTTCTTGACGACAGCCTTTTCACACTCCGATAAGCTGCTTTGTTCTTTTTCTTCGGAAAGCTTTTTCAGCAATTTTTTCAGTTCAGGATTCATCAGCGTAGAAAACAGCTCGTTCGAGAGCGTTCCGATTGCTTTCGATGTGAATTCCATGCCCTCCCTTGGAGCGAGCGTCTCTTCGTCCCAGCTCAAAAGTGTAAGCGCGGTATTCAGCGCATAGGACTTTTCCATGTACGGGAGCAGCTGTTCATAGGTTTTGTTCATCATTCATCTCCGTTTCTGTCTGCAGCCTGCAAAGGGGAATGCAAGACATATGTTTGTAGTTGAAAATACCTTCTGCTTTCGGACAGTCAAAATAATCCGGGAAACTGTCTGGCTAATCAGGCGGTTTCCCGGACCTTCTGCTGTGGCCTGCAGGTATAGTATATCACATTTCCGAAAGAATAGTTATCCTTTTGAAAGGAATTTTTTCTGAAGCTCCACGATGACAATGGGGCAGATGGAGAGTGCAAAGGTAATCACCCACTGAATCGCGTTCATGGGGGTTACGCGAAAGATTCCTGCAAGCGTCGGGACGGAGATGACGGCAACCTGCAGAAAAGCACAGACAAGAAAGCTCAAGCAGAGCTTTTTATTGGTAAATACTCCGATCTGCAGCAGGGAGCGGGAGCTTCGCATATTAAAGGCATGGAAAAGCTGTGACAGGCCGAGCACCGCGAACGCCATGGTGCGATCTCCGATCAGGTAGGCAATCAGAGAAAGCGCGCCGATCATCATGCCCTCCAGAACAATCTTTATTCCGAGACCGCCGGAGAACATGCCCTGATTCGGAGGAATCGGAGGCTTCTCCATGATATCCTTTGCCGGAGGGTCTACGCCGAGTGCAATCGCGGGAAGGGAATCCGTTACCAGATTGACCCAAAGCAGCTGTACCGCGAGCAGGGGCGAGGGGAGGCCAAAGAGGATCGCGGTAAAGATACACATGATCTCCCCGATGTTGGAGGAGAGCAGGAAATGGATGGATTTGCGGATATTATCATAGATTCCGCGTCCTTCCCGGACCGCGGAGACAATCGTTGCAAAATTATCATCCATCAGTATCATATCCGCTGCGTTCTTGGCAACATCCGTACCGGAAAGTCCCATGGCGCAGCCGATATCGGCGGCTTTTAGCGCGGGAGCATCATTGACTCCGTCGCCGGTCATCGCGACCACTTCGCCGCGGCTCTGGAAGGCCTTTACAATCGTAACCTTATGTCTTGGCGATACCCTTGCAAATACCCGGTATTTGTCAATGTTCTCACATAGGGTCTCGAAGGGCATCGCGGAGAGCTGTTCGCCTGTAATTGCCTGGGAATCGTATTCGAGAATACCGAGCTCCTTTGCGATTGCAGAAGCGGTTCTGACATGGTCTCCGGTAATCATAATCGGGAGGATTCCGGCGCGTTTGCAGACGGCAACGGCTTCCTTGACCTCGGGGCGCGGAGGATCGATCATTCCAAGCATTCCGATGAAGGTAAGGCCGCACTCCAGCTCTTCGTTCGTCCGGGTGAGAGCGGAGGCATCCGTATCTCTGCAGGCGACTGCGATTACGCGAAGCGCCTGATCCGTCATGGCCTGATTCTGTTTGAACAGCCTGCTGCGGTACAGTTCAGACATCGGAAGCGTCTTCTCGCCGATCCGGATGTGCGTGCATCGGGGCAGCAGAAGGTCAAATGCGCCCTTGGTAATGATGCGATACGTGCTGCCGTTTATGGTATGTACGGTTGTCATGCGTTTGCGGGTGGAATCGAATGGAACCTCGCGGATTCGGGGATACTGTGTCTCCAGAGAACCCTTATCAAGACCTGCCTGCAAAGCTGCGGCCGCAAGCGCCTTTTCCGTCGGCTCGCCGGTAATGGATATGGTCTTGCGCCGGGAGGTGCCGCTTATGACCGCATTATTGCACAGTGCGGCGAGAGTCAGAATATTTTTTGACGCTTTGCTGTTCTCGGATTCTGGTCCCTGCGGGGAATGGATCTGAACGACGCTCATCCGGTTCTGCGTCAGCGTACCGGTCTTATCCGAACAGATTACGGTTGCGCCTCCAAGCGTCTCAACAGCGGGAAGTCTGCGGACAACCGCCTGTTTGCGGGCCATTCGCTGAACGCCGAGGGAGAGCATAATGGTTACAATAGCCGGAAGTCCCTCCGGAATTGCGGCGACGGCAAGGCTGACCGAGGTCATAAACATATCAAAGATCGGCCGCTTTTTCAGAATTCCGAGGAAAAATATAATTACGCAGATTGCAAGAGCTGCGATGCCGAGCGTCTTCCCGGTTGCTGCAAGCTTTTTCTGGAGCGGAGTCATGGGCTGTTCATCAGTCAGAATCAGTTTGGCGATATGGCCGACCTCCGTATGCATCCCGGTTTCGGTCACTACAGCCGTTCCGCGGCCTCCGGTTACGATGGAAGAGGAATAGACCATATTTTTGCGATCCGCGGCGGGCGTATCTGCGGGAACGATTGCCTCCGCGTCTTTTTCGGCCGGATGGGATTCGCCGGTCAGAGAGGATTCGTCCACATACAAGTCGACACAGGATAAAAGCCTTGCGTCTGCGGGAACGTAATGCCCGGTCTCCAGATAGATAATATCTCCGGGAACCAGCTCTTCCGACGGAATACTGACGCGGCGGCCGTCTCTGAGAACCGATGCGGTGGGGGCCGCGAGCTTTTTCAGTGCGTCGAGCGAGCGTTCGGCCTTCGCTTCCTGGAGAACGCCGAGGACTGCGTTCAGGAAAATAATCGCAAGAATAATAGTCGGTTCGACCAGATCCGCGTGCCCGTTAATGACGGACATCAGGAAGGAAATGCCGGCGGCGATAATCAATATAATGATCATAAAATCCGAGAACTGCGCCAGAAACCGGGAAAAAAGACTTTTCTTTTTGCCGGGTTCCAGTTTGTTCTCTCCGTAATCGCTCTGGCGTTTGCTGACGGCGGATGGGTTCAGACCCGTATCCGGAGAAACGGTAAGCTTAAGCAGGGTATCTTTTGCGCTCAGGGTGTGCCAGTTCATATCATGTGCTCCTTTCTGACGGCGGGACTGCCTTATATCCAATATATGAGAGGTATTTTGATTTATACCGGAAAGCGCCGCGCACCGGCTGGAGAGCCGCAGCATACTCTAATAAAAAAAGGAGAAATACGTCATATGATGTGGCTGCAAATTATGATATTTTCTCTTTCGGTGAGTATTGATGCGCTGGGAATCGGAATATCCTACGGAGTCCAGGGCATAAAAATAGACAAACGGGCGGTCGCGGCAGTCGGCTGTATCTCCGCAGGAATGATGGAAGCGGCAATATTCTTTGGAAGCCGCCTTGCACAAATCTTTCCGGGAAAACTGACGACGATCTGCGGGGCAATTATCATGCTGGCTTTGGGGCTTTGGTTCCTCCTGCAGAACCTGCAACCGAAGGGAGAACGAAAATACGACAAAGACAACTCAAGACACATTGATTTCCGGGAAGGAATTGTGCTGGGAACCGCACTGTCCCTTGATTCCCTGAGCACGGGAATCGCCGCGGCCGCCTCCGGCCTCAACAGCCTGCTCCTTGGCCCGGTAGTCGGTCTGATGCAGGCCGCCTTCTTAAGCATCGGAGTCGCCCTCATCACACGAATCCCCTTCCTAAAACAAGTGAACAGCCGCCAATGCGGCATCGCCTCCGGAATCATCCTAATGGGAATCGGGATAGGGAGACTCCTTGGATAAACCAGACCCCCCTTGCGAAAAAGAACAGGGGTGGTATAATATGCGTACAGGGCGGAGTCCGTTCAAGTCGGAGCCCCCCTGACAAGCTTGCTTGCTCAGGGGAGGTCCGACTTGAACGGAAGGAGCGAAGCGACCCGTAGAAGGCTTCGGCCTTCTACGGGACTCGGCCCGTCCGGCTTGAGTACCCCAAGCCGTTCCCCAACCCTCAATATCCTCA
>JAGAPO010000036.1 GCA_017623215.1 Lachnospiraceae bacterium
ATCATTTCTTCATAATGGTCTTGAAAAATATCTTGTAGTATGCTCATGAGACTATTATGAAGCAAAATGGCACAAAAAGAAACCCCTAATCCCCTCAAGATTGAGGGGTAGGGGAGTTGAAGTGCCGAAGGCACTTTTTTATGCCGAACAGTATTTAAACTCCTGATCTGTCCCTTACGGGCGAAGTCCCATGCCGCCTTGAAAGTTCGAGCTTGGAATAAACTCGTAAAAAACAGCCCGATCCTCAGTAAGAAAGTAAGGCATATCCGGCAAATCATCCATTACGACGGAAATCCCAAGTTAGCAAAAGAGGCCGAAAAAGCGATGAACGCTACCGACAGAGACCGTAGAGCGCTTCACAGCTTATTTTGCAGTCAGCCGATTAATGTTCTTAATCAGTACGGATATTGTCCCGTCCGGATTTGTAATGAATTCCAGGTTCTGCTTATTATTATACTGTTCCATCGGGATGTTGATCTCAATTCCGGTATCGGTCACGAGGAATTGTTTTTCGAATTTCTTCGTGGTCTGCTTATTCTGAGGCTTGACCTCCTCTTTGACCAGGTTATATTTTTCCAACTTCTCGGTGAATTCCTCCTTGATCTCCGGCTCAGTACCAAATAAGCGTTCACCGATGGTTTCAATTTCGATTGCGCCCTGCTCTTCAATGTCGCTGTGGATGATGCTTTTGGCCTCCATCTTCTTATCGAAATCATCCTCGTAGTATTTCTGATGAATCTGATTGACCGCCTTGGTGACGATGTCAAGCTTTGCCTTGGAGGAGAGGGAGGTCTGGCATTGTAAAAACATCTGTGAAAAATAATTCGTCTTAACGCCGTTGACATCGTATTTTTTCTCGATTAGGGCGACTGCGTAATCCGAAAGGTTGATTAACGCCGCCTCGGAGAGCTTCGAGGAGGAGGCGGGGAGCGCTGCGGTCTGCTTGATAATGTCATTGCAGTTACCGGAGATACCATCCGGATCATCCTGATTGGCCGGGAGGGTGTAGTGCACGTAGAATTCCTTGTAATTCATCTTAAGCAGTGCAAGATACCTCTCACCAAGCGCCTGATAAGTCACAATCAGGAGATCGGCAGCGGGAATCTCGATATTGGAATTCATGATCGAATATAGGTACTCCGCAATCTGGCGGCTGACCGGAAGGAGGTTTTCCTCGTTAAAGTCTGCAAGCATCTGATATACCGCGGATTCCCCGGTCTGGAAGCTGCATTTTTTCAAATCATCGCCGGAGGCAATCCTGTAGATATGATCGCGCAGAAAATCATTCAGATCCGGACTGAGTTCAAGAAGAGCATCCGAGAGCACCGGCATGCCGACATAGGAGTCCAGAATATGTACAACTGCGTTTCTTATAATAATATCGTCTCTTTCCATAATGATATTCCATCCTTTCCTGTTCCGGGAGGTCCGACAAGGGTGTCCGGAAGGTCTGCGACGCTGAAGAGCCGCGCATGATGCAGCGAAGCCTTTCAGCACGGCGGTCAGCAGAGCCGGAGGGACAGCCTGTGGTCTGGGATAAAGCTGTAATTTATCTTATACCGAAAGAGGGGCAAAGTCAAGAAGAGGGAGAAAAAAGGACGGGTCAAAGTGTTGAGGTGTCAATGATTGGTTACACTTCACCTTTAACGGAATGTCAAGGGTAAGGTGGAGATTCTCGCAGAGAATACTACCTGACCTTGACATTCGATTTATGATATAC
>JAGAPO010000037.1 GCA_017623215.1 Lachnospiraceae bacterium
GGAACACACGATCAATGAAAGACGCCGCCGGTATGCGCTTCCCGCATCACCGACGGCGTCTTTTATCCTATCGAAGGTTTCCTTTTCTTTCTACGGTTCCTCCTGTTCTTTCTTCCTTTGCTCCTGCGCTCCTTTTTCGGGCAGCGTATCCGACCGGGCACTTGTCTGATTCATGTCATTGCGAAGCAGCCGGTAAAGTGCCGCCGTAACCGGAACACTTACCAGCATTCCCATAATGCCCATGATTCCGCCGCCGACAGTAACTGCTGCCAGAACCCAGATTCCGGGAAGCCCCATGGATGAGCCTACCACACGCGGATAGATCAGATTGCCCTCGAGCTGCTGCAGAATTACAAGAAAAACAACAAAAATAATTGCCTTGACCGGCGATACCGTCAGAATCATGAACGCACCGATTCCTGCACCGATATACGCACCCGCAACCGGAATCAGAGCGGTGAACGCAATCAGCGCGCCGATCATAGCCGCATAGGGAAGCCGCAATATCAGCATTCCAACGGTACAAAGAAGTCCCAGGATCACCGCCTCCGTACACTGCCCGACAATATAGCGCCGGAAACAGTCATTTACAATGGACAGCACATACATCGTATTCTCGTACCAGCTTTTCTTCATGTAATGGCGCAGCACACGATCGAACTGCCCTTTCAGCTTATCCTTGCCAAGCAGAAGATAGATTGCAAAGATGAGACTTAAGAACCCTGTGACAACACCGGAAGAAATGGACGATACCATGTTAATTACAACATCCATCACACTTCCGATTCCGGAGGTAAGCACCCCCATAATCGAACTGAACTGGGATTTCCAGTCGATTCCGCTTAACGTATCCGCAAGATTCTCCGGCAGAAGATTCATCTCTTCCAGGCCCGTAATCAGCTTGGCAATCGCGCCGGGAATCAAGGCGAAAAGCGTCTGAACGCAGGCTCCGAGCTGCGGAAGGACGAGCGCAACAATCAGAACAATAACCGCAATTAAAGTGATTGCCGCGCCCAGCATGCATACAAGCCGGCGGCTTTTGCACAGGTATCGGTTCGTCGACTTCGGAAAATAATGCCGCTCATAAAAGCTCATCAAAATATTAATAATGTACGCAACCACGCATCCAATCAACAGCGGTGCCGCCGCGCCGAGCAGCGCGCTTAACACCCCGGCGATTCCAGGCCAATACTGAACACCTAAATACAGCAAAAAGATACTGACTCCAATTTTAAGACAGGTTTTCCACTCAATCGTCATGTCTGTCCCCCTATTTATCCGCGTTTGCCGATCAGGAATGCAATTATGTCAATTACTGCTTCCACAATTAACGAGATACCGGTGAACATCCAGAGCACCGCGGTGGATGAGAACGGTCTTGCCAAAATCACCGCCGCGCACAGAATGGAGAGTGCCGCACTGACAGCCCCCAGATACCATCTCCCTTTTTTTATCCGAATCATATCAACCGTCCACTGTACCTTCCCAAGACCCGCAAGCAGAGTCGCAATTCCATAGACGATCGTAAGCAGCGGAAATGTCGCTGCAAACCAGTACGACTTGAAGGTACAGAAGCCGCCCGCAAGAATGCAGACAAGGCCTTTTAACAGCAGCTGGCTGATTGCCGCTTCCCTTGCTCCCATTCGGAAATATTTCACAACGCAGATCAACCCGAAAATCAGCAGGCCGATTCCGAACGCAATAATAATTCCTGATGTAAAGCCAATCGGATTAATCAGAAGCAGAATACCGATTACCACCTCAATCAGACACAACAGAATTCCATTTGCACTTTCTTTTAATGCTCTCATGTTATAACCCTCCAATTTGATTTTATGCGGGCTTGCTCCTTGACAATACCCCTTCATAAGATTACTATAATATACAAGTGTCGCATTAGCAACAATCAGTTTTATTCAAAACGATACGAATGCGACACTCGGTTTAATATTGTCTTATTTATTATGGAACTATTTGGTGGGAGGTATCCATTTATGAAGGATAATCAACGAGTCATACTGACCAAACGGCTGCTGAAGGATGGGCTCCTGCGGCTCTTAAAGACGAAAGAACTTGATAAGATTAATATCAGTGAATTATGTCGGGAATCCGGGATTAACCGCGCCACGTTTTACAGACATTATGAATCCGCTCATGATGTATTGGTTGATCTGGAGATGGATCTCATCAGGGATATCGACGTGCTCTCTTCCGGCTTGAAGACTCTGTCAGACGCGAAGCAGTATCTTGAAATGCTTTGTACTTATCTCTATGAACGTTCGGATCTGATAAAGACGTTAATTCGCTGCAATACGGACGCGGACTTTGCACAGCTGATGAACGAATTCTATCAGAGGCTCCTCACCTTAAAAGGCGACCTCCCCGAATTCCGTGATCTTGACCCCGACAGCCTGAAGCTTATCTCCACTTATCTTGCCGGAGGCGGGTATTTTCTTATGCGCAGCTGGCTGGTGGAGGATATTCCAAAGACTCCGAAGGAGATTACCGAACTTGTCTTTCGATTCACAAACGAACGATAGTCCTCCCTGCTTTCCCGAAGGAAAAAGGAGAGGCCGCCAGGCACAAATTGCCGGGTGAATAGGTCCTTTGCGCCGTAGAGGGACTAAGGCGCCGAAATACGCCTTAGTCCCTCTTTTCACTCTATTCTCACGACGCCTGCTCGAACTGACTATTATAAAGCTCCGCGTAGAATCCGCCCTTCTTAAGCAGCTCGTCATGCGTTCCTTTCTCAATAATGTCTCCATCCCTCATAACCAGAATCAGGTCAGAGTTCTTAATCGTGGACAGCCGGTGCGCAATCACGAACGACGTACGGTTCTTCATCAGCGCATCCATTGCTTCCTGAATCTGCAGTTCGGTTCGGGTGTCCACCGAGCTGGTCGCCTCATCCAGAATCAGCATCGGTTTATCCGCAATCATCGCGCGCGCAATCGTAATCTGCTGCTTCTGGCCCTGAGAAAGATTGACCTGATCGTTCAGCACGGTATCATACCCCTTGGGCAGCGTCCGAATAAAATGGTCGAGTCCAACCGCCCTGCAGGCGTTCCGCATCGTCTCCTCCGTCGCCCCTTCCGTACAGTAAATCAGATTCTCCCGTACCGTTCCCTCGAACAGCCAGGTATCCTGCAGCACCATGCAGAACTGGGAATGTACCTCTTGCCTCGACATCTCTTTTGTCGAGACTCCGTCAATGCGAATCGCTCCCTCCTGAATCTCGTGGAAGCGCATCAGCAGATTGACCATCGTTGTCTTACCGGCACCGGTCGGGCCGACAATCGCGATTTTCTGCCCCGGCTTCGCCTCTGCGGAGAAATCGTGGATAATCGTTCGATCCGAATCCTCATAGCCGAACTTTACATGCTCGAACTCCACATAGCCCTTCGTCTGTTTCAGCTGTTGAACCTTGCTGCTCTCATCCTCCATCTCTTCCGCCTCCAGGAATGCAAATACCCGCTCCCCGGCTGCCGCCGCGGACTGAAGCGACTGCATTGCCTGGGCTATCTGGGAAAGGGGCTGTGTAAAATAACGGACATACATGATAAATGCAACAATCACGCCAAAACGGATACTTCCTTTCAGTGCCAGCGCACCGCCGACCACGCAGACCGCGACATACCCAAAGTTGCCGATGAAGGTCATAATCGGCATCATCAGGCCGGACAGACACTGCGCCTTAAAGCCGCTGTCGCGGAGCTTATCATTCAAGTGATCGAACGTCTCCTGCGCCTTTTCCTCTCCATTATACGCCTTGATGACCGTATGTCCCGCGTAGATTTCCTCAATATGCCCATTCAGCGCGCCCAGATTCTCCTGCTGGCGGATAAAATACCGCTGGCTTCGCCCCATGATCGCGAACATTACAACGAATCCAATCATTGTGGAAAGCACTGCGGTCAGCGTCATAATTCCGTTGGTCTTGAACATCATAACCAGGGAACCGATAAATAATACAATCGCGCTAATCAGATTTCCGATGCTCTGATTCAGCGACTGCCCAATCGTATCCACATCATTGGTCACGCGCGAAAGCACATCGCCGGTTGTGGTCCGATTGTAAAACCACATGGGCAGGCGGTTAATTTTCTTCGAAATATCGGAGCGCAGATTCCTTGACACCCGCTGTGTCACCGTGGCCATAATCCAGCCCTGCACCGCCGACAAAATATATCCGGCCACATAAAAAGAAACCAATGTCATACCGATTCCGGCTACGGCATCCATATCAATTCCACCCAGAATTCCTTCCGTAATCAGGTCGGTCATCTCCGAAAGCTTATCCGGCCCAATCAGGGTCAGAACCGTTCCTGCAACCGCACATACGACAGCAATCACCATAACCGCAAGGTATTTCCGGCAATAGTGCAGAAGCTTCTTCCAGGTTCCTGCAAAATCTTTGGCTTTTTCGCCGCCTCCCGAACCGCCGGGACCTCCCGGTCCATGACCGTGGCCGCCGGGTCTGCCGGGTCTATGGACGGGTCTGCCAACCCCATTTTGTCTTTCCTGCTCTCTGTTATGTCCTTTCTTCTCCATCATGCCAATTCCTCCTTTGAAAGCTGCGAATATGCAATCTGACGGTATACTTCACAGTTCTGCATCAATTCCTCATGCGTTCCGATTCCCGCCATTCTTCCTTCGTCCAGAACAATAATCTTGTCGGCGTCTCGAATCGTGCCGATACGCTGTGCGACAATCAGTCTCGTTGCATCCCCGCATTTCTCATTCAGAGTCTCGCGCAGCCTGCGGTCCGTCTTATAATCAAGCGCTGAGAACGAATCATCAAAGATAAGGATTTCCGGCTTTCGGCAGATTGCACGTGCAATGGAGATACGCTGCTTCTGGCCGCCCGACAGGTTGGTTCCTCCCTGCGCCACATAGCCGTCATACCCCTCGCTCAGATTCTCTACGAACTCGCTTGCCTGCGCGGTCGCAATTGCCTCTTCCACATTCTCCTGCATCTCTGCCTCGGGTCTTCCGTTATCTCCAAATGCCACATTGGAACGAATCGTTCCTGTGAATAGGGTTGCTTTCTGCGAGACATATCCGATCTTATTGCGCAGCGCCTGCTGGGTATACCCTTTCACATTGACGCCGTCGACCAGCACCTGACCCTCGGTCGCATCATAGAACCGGGGAATCAGATTAATCACGGTACTCTTACCGCAGCCGGTCGAGCCGATAAAGGCAACCGTCTCTCCTTTTGCTGCCCGGAACGAAATGTCCTTCAGCACATATTCCTCCGCGTCCGGATAACGGAAGCTGACATTTCGGAATTCCACTTCGCCTTCCAGTTCTTTGCTTCCCTGCGTCAGATAGCCATCATGAATCGTCGGCTCGGTATCCAGTACCTCATTGATACGCTTCGCGGCAACGGAAGCACGCGGCAGCATCATAAATATCATAACCAGCATCATGAACGAGCTCACAACCTGCATCGCATACTGAGAGAATACCATCATATCGGAGAACAGTGTCAGCTTCTCCGTCATTCCCGCATTATTAATCAGAACGGCTCCAATCCAATACACCGCCAGAGATAATCCGCTCATAATCAACTGAATTCCCGGCATCATAAAAGACATCGTCCGCTGCGCAAACAGACTCGTTCCGGTCAGCGCGGCATTCGCTCCCTCGAACTTCTTCTCCTGATACTTCTCCGCATTATACGCTCTGACCACCCGAAGGCCGTTCAGATTCTCCCTCGTCACGCGGTTCAGATCATCGGTCAATACCTGCAGCTTCTTAAACTTCGGAAGCACTATCACGATGCTGAGGCCGACAAGAATCAGCAAGGCTGCGACTGCGATTCCGGTTGCCAACGTCCAGTGCCAGTCCTTTCCGGCAATCTTGCAGACCGCCCACACCGCCTTGATTGGCGCTTTCAGCAGCATCTCAAGCCCCATAATAATCAGCATCTGCACCTGCGTAATATCATTCGTGGAACGGGTTATCAGACTTGCCGTGGAGAAATGTCCAATCTCCTCCATGGAGAATTCCTGCACCTTTCCGAACAGCTGCCTGCGCAGCGTATACGAAAGATTGGAACCGATTCTTGCCGCACACAGGATCGTAAGAACCGATGCAATCAGACTTCCCAGCGCACAAAGCAGCATCTTTCCACCGGCTGTGAGAATCTCACTCATCTCACTTCCCGGAGTCTGCACCAGGATCGTAATCTCCGACATGTAATCCGGCATGGTCAGATCCAGCCATACCTGCGCTACAATAAATACCAGCGCAAGAGCTGCCAGTGACCACTCTTTCTTCGTTAAATTCTTCAGTATTTTCAGCATTTGTCACATCGACTCCTTTCCTTTTTCACTAACTGGGTTAGGTAATTATAAAAAAAGAATTCCGTAAAACGGAATCCTCCGCCCGCGGCTGATCAGCAAAACATCCCTCTACCACTCCGATGCCGTGTCATCTTCCCCGGAAGGCTTTTTTTCCTCTACTTCCTTATCATGAATTCCGCATCTGATATCCGCAAGCCCTGCTGCATCCCGTATTTTTCTGGAAATAGCAACGAATTCCAGCATCCGCTCCATTCCAATCGCATCAATGACCGCGCCTGCCTTCTGATACAGCTCTTCCCGCATCTTCCTTACCAGCACCTCTCCCTGTTCCGAAAGTCTGACAATCGTCACGCGGGAATCGGAATCATCGGCCGCTTTTACAATCAGCCCCTTTGCCTCCATCTTCTTCAGCAATACTGCAACTCTGGCCGTGCTGACTCTCAGCTTCTCGCTAATCTTCCCAGCCGTCACCGTAGTATCCGATTCCGACAGATATCGCAATACTGCTCCAATTCCCATGTGCGTCTCACTCATCGCCTGAAAAAAATTGGCCGGGTGCGTATCCTCTAACCCGTTCAGAATCAGCTCGATCTCTTCTTTCGTTGCCATCCTGCCGCCTCCTTGCTCCTTGTTTCAATACCTAACTGGGTTAGATTATAGAATACGAACGACGATTTTACAAGTAGGTGTTTCTAAACTTTTTGTGAAAACATTCTGAAGCAACACAGGAATCAGCTTCGGCCGACAGAACCAATAACACCGGCAGATATCCTAACGCTCCGCCAGGCAGCACCTCCAAACACAAAAGCGGCTGCCAGAGCAGCCGCATAAACTATTATCAGATGTCATTCTTTATCCCAAGATTGCTTTCAAATCCTCTTCCGGAGTGGTAATCGGCGCGATACCATACGTCTCAACCAGGAATTGCAGCACATTGGCCGAAAGGAACGCAGGAAGCGTCGGACCCAGACGAATATTCCGGATTCCTAAATGCAGCAGCGTCAGAAGGATGCAGACCGCCTTTTGTTCGTACCAGGACAAGACCAGGGACAGCGGCAGGTCATTCACGCCGCAGCCAAATGCGTCCGCAAGTGCCACTGCCACCTGAATCGCGCTGTAAGCGTCGTTGCACTGCCCCATGTCCATCAGTCTCGGCAGCCCTCCAATCGTTCCAAGCTGCAGATCGTGGAAGCGATACTTTCCGCAGGCCAGAGTCAGAACAATGCTGTCCGCCGGCGTCTGCTTCACAAACTCCGTGAAATAATTCCGCCCCGCTCTTGCGCCGTCACAGCCGCCCACCAGGAAGATATGACGAAGTGCGCCGGATTTTACTGCGTCAATCACCTGATCAGCCGCTGCGAGCACCGCATTCCGGGCAAATCCGGTTACAACCGTCTGCCCGCCATTGATTCCGGTAAATACGGTATCCTCTTTAAATCCACCCAATTCCAGCGCCTTATTAATCACCGGGGTAAAATCCTTCTCCTCTCCGATATGCGCAATTCCCGGGAACGATACAACTTCTGTGGTAAATACCCGATCCGCATAACTCGGCTTCGGCGGCATCAGACAGTTCGTTGTGAACAGAATGGGAGCCGGAAGATTCGCGAACTCCTTTTGCTGATTCTGCCACGCGGTTCCGTAATTTCCCTTCAAATGCGGGTATTGTTTTAATTCCGGATAGGCATGAGCCGGAAGCATTTCTCCGTGGGTGTAGATATTGATTCCTTTTCCCTTTGTCTGCTCTAAAAGCTGTTTCAGGTCGTACAGATCATGGCCGGTAATGACGATAAACGGCCCCTTCTCCACGGTGAGCGGCACCTCGGTCGGAACCGGATGTCCGTAGGTCTCGGTATTTGCCTGATCCAACAGCGCCATGCATTTCAGGTTGACCTCACCAACCTCCATGACAATCGGCAATAGCTCTTCCATTCCCCAGTCATCCATTCCGATGGCAAAGAGCGCCTTGTAGAAGAACTTCTGAACCGCTTCATCCCGATATCCCAGCACCTGCGCGTGGTAGGCATAGGCAGCCATGCCGCGGATTCCAAAGAGAATCAGGGATTTGAGACTGCGGATATCCTCGTCCGCCTGCCACAGATGATTCATATCGTAGTCATTATTTTTTCCGCAGGAAGCTGCACATTCGTAGCATGACGGAATCAACCTGCGTTTTTCCTCCCCGACGCGCTCGATCAGCGCCTGGATTGTCTCATTATTAAAGTTTACATTCGTAACGGTTGTGAACAGCCCCTCCAGCACGATGCGATCGGTGGACTCGGCAATGACATCCTCATTTCCCTCGGTCGCTCTGGCAAGGCCGATGAGCGCTCCGGTCAATTTATCCTGAAGGCGGGCGGTATCCTCCTTTTTGCCGCACACGCCGGCTTTTCCGGTGCAGCCTCCGCAAAGAGCGGTCTGTTCACACTGAAAACAAAACATTTCGTTCGACATTGATTTCTCCTTTTCTTTCTTCCTGTTATTCTAAAATCGCTGCATCTGGTTCGAATCGTTCCCTCTTACTCGATAATCGTTCCGTCCACGGATATCGTTACAATCTGCCAGGGGATGAATTTGCCGCTGGCCTGCAGCGCGTTCTTCACCGCGTTGCTGATGCCGCCGCAGCAGGGAACCTCCATCCGCACAACGGTAACGCTCTTGATATCGTTGCCGGCAATAATCTGCGTCAGCTTCTCCGTGTAATCGACGGAATCCAGTTTGGGACAGCCAATCAGTGTAATCTTGTTGCGCATGAATTTCGTGTGGAAATTCGCGTAAGCGTAGGCGGTACAGTCAGCTGCGATTAACAGATTCGCCCCGTCAAAATACGGCGCGTTCACCGGAACCAGCTTGATCTGAACCGGCCACTGGCGCAATTCACTCACAGCCTCAGCCGCAGTCTCAGGACGAATCTCGCGTACATTCGGCCGTGCGACTGCTCTTGCAGCACTTCCGGGGCAGTGACAGCCCTGGTGACCGGGAATCGGCCCACTTGCCTTCCCGGAACCGACAGTTCCCTGCTGCCCTGACCTCTGGAGCCCCGCTGCCGGTGCGTTCCTCTCCTGTGTTCCTGCCTCCTGGTTCGCTGCCTGCGCCTGCTTTTCCTGCTTTGCTTTCAGGACCGCCTCCTCGTTATACGCGGGTGCCTCGCGCTCTTCAAATGAGATTGCGTTCATCGGACAGGCCGGAAGGCAGTCTCCCAGACCGTCGCAGTAATCCTCCCTCAGAAGCTTCGCCTTCCCGTTCACGATACCGATTGCTCCCTCGTGGCAGGCTTCTGCGCACAGGCCGCAGCCGTTGCATTTATTTTCATCAATGGTAATAATTCTTCGAATCATAGGACATCCTCCTTTTCTTTTTAAATCACCGCTGCACTCGTTTGCTTTGACTCGTTCGATTCTATGGGTGCGAGCGGCTTTCTGTAATTGACTTGATTGACTTTATGATTGGAGTATACTATACTTGACATAATAAGTATGTTGGATTTCCAACAAAGGAGTGAATTTATGAAAGAATTTTTTCCTGTTCTTCGGAACTGTTCCCTGTTCGACGGGATTGAAGATGAGAATCTGTCGGGCCTTTTAGCCTGTCTTGGGGCCAAAGTGACCGCATATCACAAACATCAGACGATTGTCCGGGAAGGCGAGCCCGCCAAATATGTCGGCATCCTGTTAACCGGCGCTGCCCAGCTGGTGCGTGAGGATTACTATGGCAACCGCAGTATCATGGCGCGGATCGAGCCGACGGATCTGTTCGGAGAGAGCTTTGCCTGCGCCGGGATCCCCGCACTGCCGGTCAGTGTGGCTGCCTCGGAGGACTGCCAGGTTATGCTCATCGACTGCAGACGCATTACCATGAGCTGCACCAATGCCTGCGCCTTCCACAGCCGGATGATTTACAATCTGCTGCAGGTGGTGTCTAAAAAGAATCTGGCATTCCATCAGAAGCTTGAGATTCTCTCGCAGCGAACGACCCGCGAGAAGCTGATGACGTATCTGCTGGCCCAGGCAAAGCTGCATCATTCCAATACCTTTACAATTCCCTATGACAGACAGTCACTCGCGGATTATCTGGGTGTGGAACGAAGCGCGATGTCTGCGGAGATCAGTAAGCTTCGGAGGGATGGCGTGATTGCGTGCGAGAAGAGTACGTTTCGGCTGTTATAATAAGCGTTATTTAATCGCTGTCTGTTGTTGCCCTTTTCGCATGGGGGACGCAGGTTTTATAGAATATATCGGTTATTTCATCCACGCTTTCCTTTTGGCCGTTTTGAAGCCAGACCAGGGCGGTGTTATACAGTGCACCCATATAGATGTACAATTTGTATCGTTCGATCGATTTATTTGACATCGTCCCTGCTACTTCCGCGTGAAATTGATTCAGCATCTCCAGGATGGTTGAGCCATAGCCGAACCGGTGTAAATCGACGAACTGATTTTTATATTGAGCAAAATACGCAAAGGTCAAATGCACATTTTCATACGTATAAAAGTCGTCCCCTTCGCTTTTTATATTTTCCCGATAACTTTCTAATACATCTGCAATGAGCGTGGTTATGACGCTTTCTTTTGTGGCATAATTTCGGTAGAAGGAAGCTCGCGCAACACCAGCCTCTCGGATAATTTCGGAGACGGAGATTTCGGATATACTTTTGTTGCCTAACAGGTGCAATAAGGTTTGAGTAATACTTTTTTTCACTCGCAAATTTGCTTCTTTCCGTTTATCCATCGTTACTCCTTGTAATATGTGATATGATTTTCGGATTTTTGTATCATATAGCTTCGTTGCAGCAGCGTGCGAAATGTGATACAATTATTTCACTTTTATTAGCATGCGGCATCATGCAGATTTGTGCTCCGACACCGATCTGTATGTGGGAAATTGGCGCAGCAGCGCCATTTCCCACACTATTATACTTGAAAAATATACCTTTTGTCAACGTGCTGAGGCAAACGGTCCGAGCAATCAGGGGGATTTTTATGAATACTGCGATTATGACTGATACAAATAGCGGAATTACGGTCGAGGAAGGCAGGGAGCTGGGAATTTATGTTCTTCCTATGCCTGTTATTATTGACGGGACAAGTTACCTGGAAGGAATTGATATTACAACGGCGCAGCTGTTTGAAGCAATGAAGGAAGAGAGAATCATAACAACCTCGCAGCCTTCTCCGGGTACTATTATCGATATGTGGAATTCTATCTTGGACAGCGGATACGAAGAGATTGTCTATATTCCCATGACCAGCAGCCTTAGCGGCAGCTGCCAAAGCGCATCGCTGCTGGCTGAGGATTTTGGATCTAAGGTTTCTGTTGTTGACAATCACCGCATTTCTGTGACGCAGCGGGAATCTGCACTGGAAGCCAGAAAAATGGCGGAACGCGGAATCTGTGCGAAAGAAATAAAAGAATATCTGGAGGCAGCCGCCTTTCAGGCAAGCATTTATTTGACGGTGGGCTCCTTAAAGTATCTTCAGATGGGAGGACGGCTCAGTTCCTCGGCAGCCATGATCGGCACACTGTTAAACATCAAGCCCATTTTGTCGATACAGGGGGAGATGATTGATGTCTTGGCAAAGGTCCGCGGTATGAAAACGTGTGAAAGAAAACTGATCGAAGCGCTTCAGGATGATAGGAAGAAGCGTTTTGCCGATGTACCCGAGGAAAAGATACAGCTCTATACAGCCGGAACGATGCAGAATAAAGAGGATATCGAGCATTGGGTTGCAGCCGTACAGGCCGCTTTCCCGAATAAAGTGGTTTCCTACGCGCAGCTTCCCTGCAGTATTGCCTCTCATGTCGGACCGGACTGCAAGGGAATCGGACTGTCGGTGATTTCCTAAAAAATAACCCCCGTCCGATTTCCCCACTCCATATACCCATGCGGCCGTACCACATGCTCCTCCTTCGCATTCAGCGCTGACAAGCTCCGATCCGTGTACATCACGCCCCGCTGAATTGCATAAAATCCGAACCGTCTCCTGATCTCATCGACCGCTGCCTCCATCCGGTACTGCTTGTCCCGTTCCCTCTGGCTGCAGAACAGATCGAGCTGAACCGGACAGGTATCCGGCATCAGCCCGGCAACCCGCACGCCCATGCTGCGAATCGGTTTTTCCCAGTGTACATGCTCCCGAAAGAGCCTCATCGCCTCTCCCGCGATTTCCCCGGACAGATTCGTCGGACGCGCCAGCTTTCTTTGCCTGGTAAAACGGTATAGATCCTTATCACGCACCGAGAGCTCCACAACCTCCCCCATAAAATGATTCTCCCGAAGCCTTGCAGCCACGCTTTCGGCCAAAAGATAGATCACAATTACCGCATCCTCCTGCGTTGTAATATCTCTTGGCGTCGTCGTACTGTTGCCGATGCTCTTAATCGGCGCTGACATATGCTCCAGGCTTACCGGCGTAATATCTTCCCCTCTGGCAAATACCCGGAGTACCCGTCCCATCTTCCCAAGCCACCGCTCCAGATACGCCGGATCGGCTTTCGCCAGATCTCCAATCGTATGAATTCCGTATTTATTAAGCGTTCTTTGCGTGGAATATCCCACTCCAAGCAGCTCCTGTACACCGAGAGGCCAGACCAGCTGTCTGTAATTCTCCCGATGAATCACCGTAACCGCATCCGGCTTCTTATAATCGGAACCCAGCTTGGCAAATATTTTATTCCAGCTTACGCCGATACTGACTGTAATTCCAAGCTCCCGCTTGATTCGTCTCCTAATCTCCTGTGCAATCGCAGGCCCCTCTCCTTTCAGCGCGCAGCTCTCCGTTACATCCAACCAGGCTTCATCCACTCCAAACGCCTCCTGCCTGTCGGTGTATTCCGCGTAGATCTCCTGCGCTATTCCGGAGAATTTCAGGTACACATCCATCCGCGGCGGCACAATTACGACATCCGGGCAGACCTGCCTGGCCTGCCATAGCGCCATCCCGGTCTTTATTCCCGCCTGTTTCGCCAGCTGATCCTTCGCCAACACGATCCCGTGGCGTTTCTCCGGATCGCCCCCTACCACCAACGGCATTCCCCGAAGCTCCGGCCGCTGCGCCAGTTCAATGCTTGCATAACAATTATTCATGTCGGAATGTAAGATTGTTCGATCCATGGTTTCTCTCCTTGACAGCAAGACAATATATAATGTGAAGCATTTATACTTTTCTCTATTTCAATCATAAAGAACATACGTTCTGTTATCAAGAAGGGATGTCTGGGAATGGAGGGAAGGAATTCCAGAGGAAGGACGTGGAATATGGCATCTTGTATTAAAATCCATAATTGCCCAAAAAAAGCTTTTTCTGACGAACAAGCCGCCGCGCAACCAATGGTTGATTTATATTAAAATAATTGTATGTGGACTTCCAATGCCCATTTGCTATCATATAATCAGAACCGGTTCCAAACTTCACATATGTAGTGTATTTATCCTTGATTGTTTTCACAAGAAACCCATTTTTTTCGAGAAAATCTGTGATATAATTTTTATAAAAACCTTAACCAAATCATTTTTCTTTCACTATTATGGTAGAAGCTTCAAAAAAAGACACAAGGAGGTAAGCAGATGAACGAAACCGAACTTCACGAAAAGATAACGGAGGTATCTAAAACCGTCTTCTCATATTGTATGCTCAAAACGCCAACAAGAGAAGAAGCCGAAGATCTGTCGCAAGATATATTGTATGAACTGATAAAGTCCGCCGAAAATATCCGTGATGACAAGGCATTTTACGCTTTTATGTGGGGTATTGCTGGAAATGTCTACAAGCAGTGGTATAGAAAAAAACTAAAAAAGAATACTTGCGAATTAACCGAAGATATTCCCGCAGAGAATGTTCTTATTGCAGAAGATGGCAGTGATATCTATCTTCTTCGACGTGAACTTACTTTGCTATCCGAGAAATATCGCAAGGCAACGATTTTGTACTACATTGAAGGACGTTCTTGTTCCGAAATCTCATCTGCACTTGCCGTTTCCGAAAGCATGGTCAAATATCTGCTTTTTAAATCTCGAAAAATATTGAAAGAAGGAATAAGTATGGAAAGAAATCTTGGAGAACTTAGTTATAATCCTAAAACTTTAATCCCTATGTACAGCGGTCAAGGACCGAACAACTTTTGGCAATTTATGCAAAGCAAGATCAGACAGAATATTGTCAGCGCTTGCTATAACGATTCACTGACAGCCCAGCAAATCAGCCTGGAAACCGGCATTCCGCTTTCGTATCTCGATGATGAGATCAGAGAACTTGAGGATAAACAGATCATCATCAGACACGGAAAACACTACAAAGCGAACGTAATCGTTATAACATCGGAGTGCGCCGATGAGATCGAACGTGCCGTTACAAAACATCATGAAGAGATCGCTGAAAAAATGGAAACCTTTATAAGAGAAAAAGTAGCCGAATACAAAGAAATTGGTTTTATCGGCAGTGATTTTTCGGA
>JAGAPO010000038.1 GCA_017623215.1 Lachnospiraceae bacterium
CCTCGTTATCTTGAGATGGCAGAAGGCTACGTTACCGGTATTGCTCTTGATGAGGAAGATCAGATCATTGGTTACCAGTTCGTTAACTTAGGAAAGATGACTGACTTCATCAAGAAGGGTGACGACCCGACAACGGCTTATGAGAAGTCCAAGGGACAGTATGGCCGTGTAGCTGACGCTGTTAAGATTATTGACCCGAGAAAGGAATAATTAAGGAGGATACATAAAATGGCTTTATTTGAATCATATGAGAGAAGAATTGATAAAATCAATGCTGTACTGAACAGCTATGGTATCGCTTCGATCGAAGAAGCGGAGAAGATTACAAAAGATGCCGGCCTTGATGTATACGCTCAGGTTAAGGGCATTCAGCCTATCTGCTTTGAGAACGCCTGCTGGGCTTACACCGTGGGCGCTGCAATCGCAATCAAGAAGGGCTGCAGAAAGGCTGCTGATGCTGCAGCAGCAATCGGTGAGGGCCTTCAGGCTTTCTGTATCCCGGGTTCCGTTGCTGACCAGAGAAAGGTTGGTCTCGGACATGGTAACCTTGGTAAGATGCTCCTTGAGGAGTCCACAGAGTGCTTCGCATTCCTGGCTGGTCACGAGTCCTTCGCAGCAGCTGAGGGCGCTATCGGTATCGCGATGTCCGCGAACAAGGTAAGACAGAAGCCTTTAAGAGTTATCCTGAACGGTCTTGGTAAGGATGCGGCTCAGATCATCTCCAGAATCAATGGTTTCACATACGTTGAGACAGAGATGGACTACTACACAGGCGAAGTTAAAGAAATCTACAGAAAATCCTACTCCGAGGGTCTTCGTGCAAAAGTTAACTGCTACGGCGCTAACGATGTAACCGAAGGTGTTGCAATCATGCACAAGGAAGGCGTTGATGTATCCATCACCGGTAACTCCACCAACCCGACCAGATTCCAGCATCCGGTTGCAGGTACCTACAAGAAGGAATGTGTTGAGCAGGGTAAGAAGTACTTCTCCGTAGCGTCCGGCGGCGGCACAGGAAGAACCTTACATCCCGATAACATGGCAGCAGGTCCCGCATCCTACGGTATGACCGATACCATGGGCCGTATGCACTCCGACGCACAGTTCGCAGGTTCCTCCTCCGTTCCGGCTCACGTTGAGATGATGGGTCTGATCGGTATGGGTAATAACCCGATGGTAGGCGCTACGGTTGCAGTTGCCGTTGCTATTGAAGAAGCAGCAAAGGCTGGCAAATTCTAATACACGCTTATTTTAAGAGCTTTTCGGCATTGCTGAAAAGCTCTTATTTGCAAGGAGGGGATTTTATGACGATGCGTGAGCTTGCAGCGCTTGCCAATGTTTCCCTGTCTACTGTTTCCAAGGCATTTCGGGATGCGCCTGATGTCAGTAAGGAAACGAAAAATCATATCTATAAAATAGCAAAGGCAAATGGCTTCTATGGAAAATTTTACAAAGGAAAATATTCGAAACAGATTATTGCTGTAATTTGTCCGGAACTCCATAGCGACTACTATGCCATTTATCTGGATTGTCTGCAAAAGATTATTGAAGAAGACAATGGGATTGTATTAATATCGACGGATAACTTTTCTCCATCGGCACAGAGTGAACTGATCGAATATTACTCCTACTTAAATGTAGATGGAATGATTGTATTTGAAATGTCGAATCCTCTGAAAAAGGGATATGATATTCCGATTGTTTCGTTCGGTTCCAAGATGAACTGCAGAACGGATGCGGTATTATTTGAAAATGAGACGGCGCTGACCGAAGCAATTGCGCTCCTTCGTGAACTGGGCCATCAGAATATTGCGTTCATTGGAGAAACGCTGACAAGATCAAAGGAAGAAAAGTTTCGCAAAGTTATGAATCTGCCGGAGCATGCGGAGAATATCATCGTCAGTGACAAACGATTTGAAGAGGCAGGAATCGAAGGGGCAGAAAAGCTTTTACACATTCCGACCAAATATACGGCGGCCATCTGTGCGTATGACAATATTGCATTTGGAGTGATAAAGCAGTTACAAAAGCATGGTTATCGGGTGCCGCAGGATTTCTCGGTGATTGGAATGGACAATATTCGAAGTACAGCATATGCGGAAACCACACTATCGACCATTGATAATACACCAAAGGAAATATGTGCCATAGCATGGGAACTGTTGAAGAAAAAAATGGAGAATAAATATTATTTCAGCAATCAGAAGATTATTGTATCTGCACGGCTCATTGTACGGGAGAGTATAGGACCGGTTCCAAAATAAAAGATCAAAAAGAAAATACCAAAAACAGAATACCATAACAGAATACCAAAAAACAGAATGCCCAAAATAGAATACCCAAAATAGAATCCCGGTACGAAACATACAAGAAAGAGACATATAAGAAAGAGACATATAAGAAATCAACATACAAGAACGAAAAGGCTGTCCGGCGCGGATGGCCTTTTTAATTCGAAACAGTTTCGTGAGCCATCTTATTGAAAAAAAACAGAAACCTTGTTATCCTTGCAGAGGACAATGATGGAAACAACAGTTGTAGATGGAGGAAAAGGAATATGAAAAGGGAACGGGAAAAAGCAGATGTCTGCGAACAGGGGCGTCGCATGTATATTTGGGAAGCAGCGTTGGAGTATCTGATCTCCATTCTGGTAGCCGGCTCGTATCTGGCTACCCTCACCAGGGAACTGGGAATTTCGGACAGTCTGACCGGCATTCTGTCCTCGGTTATTTCACTGGGATGTCTGTTCCAGCTGCTGTCAATTACCTATCGCCGTAAACAGGTGAAATCAATGGTGATCGCTGCCAGCGTTGTGAATCAGCTGCTCTTTATGCTTTTGTATGTGATACCGCTGTCAAATGCCGGGAAGCAGATGAAAATTGTGCTGTTCGTCATCACGATATTTCTGGCTTATCTGATTTATAATTTCGCGCATCCGAAAAAGATCAACTGGCTTATGTCGCTGGTGGAGGACGGACACAGGGGGAGCTTTACCGCAAGCAAAGAGATGGTTTCGCTGGTTGTCGGGATGATCTTTTCCTTCGTTATGGGAACGGTCATTGATCATTTTTCGGAACGAGGCGAGGTTCGAACCGCGTTCATCCTAACAGCGGTCGTGATTTTTATTCTGATGCTGCTGCATACGCTGACCATGGTACTGACGGCAGAAAAGCCGATGCCCGAAGAGCAGGAGAAGAAGCTATTGAAGAACATTGCAGAGGTCATCAGAAATAAAAATGTGCTTCGTGTTACGGTCATCTTTATCCTGTACCATATTGCAATCGGTGCGTCACATCCGTTCTACGGGACCTACCAGATTGGAGAATTGGGATTTGGACTGCAGTTTGTATCTCTGCTTTCCATCATTTCCAGTATTGTACGCATCATAGTATCCAAGTTCTGGGGATACTATGCGGATAAAAAATCCTTTGCAGCCATGATGGAAAAGTGTTTTGCGGTCCTGGCGTTATCTATGCTCAGTGTCGTGTTTGCAGTTCCTGCAAACGGAAACGTCATGTTCGTCCTGTATTACATATTCAATGGGATAGCGTTAGGCGGCATCAACAGTGCACTGACCAATCTGATTTTCGATTATGTGCAGCCTCAACAGCGGGCGGATTCCCTGGCGATCTGCCAGGCATTTTCCGGACTGGCAGGATTCCTGACCACGCTTGCGGTCAGTGCGCTGGTATCCCGGATACAGGGGAACGGGAATTATGTTCTTGGCATACCGATTTATGCACAGCAGCTTATCTCCTTGATTGGGGTTGGATGTATTGTAATTGCATTGATTTATATTCGACTGGTCATTATGAGAAAGTGCGAGGATTGAATGCACGCCTGCCATAGGGATGAAACAAAAAGATACAGCATCGGACCATCCTGACAGGAGCCTTCCTAAGCAGAGTATGGTTATTTGCCATATCTGCTTAGGGAGAAGCCTGTCATTCGGGGGGGGATGCTGTTTCTTTTTGCCCATGAATCCATAGAAGAAATAGGTTATTCACTGTCTTCTTCTTTTCGCCATTCCAGAAGTGCTGCCATCTGCCTTTGGGCATCTGCGCGCCCGATGTCATACACCCGCTGTACCTGTTCGGGGTCCCGTTCCAGACGTCCAATATTCAGCGCATGCTCAGGGCGGATGACGAAGATGCTTCCGAGCTTTTCCAGCTCTGTAATCATTTCCACGGTTTTGTTGTAGTTGATATGGCGGTTCTGTAAGACATCGGCAAATTTCGGGTATTTGTGGTACACCAGCTTCGGCAGCATGGAGAACTCCGGTTCTTTGCGGTATGCGGCGTCTCTGGTGAGGACGACTACATTTTTTTGATAGCCCATCTTCTGAAACGCTTCCACCGGAATACTGTCCGTGCAGCCGCCGTCCAGATATTTTTTGCCCTCAATTTCTACAATTCTTGAGAAATAGGGGAGGGATGCAGAAGCTCTGATGAAGTCAATCTGTTTCTTCATATCGGTGACAAGAAAATACTCCGCTTCGCCGGTTTCTACATTGCTGCAGACGGTATAAAAGGGAGTACCGCAGCGGCCAAACGCCTCGTGATCATATATATCCAGTTTGTCCGGCAGCTAATGATAACAAAAATCGACTCCAATTATATCACCGGTGGTGAGAAGGCTGCGCCCCCCCATGAATCGCGGATCCCTGCAATATTTTTTGTAATAGCGAATACTGCGGCCCCTTTGATTGGAAAGGAAGGAACAGCCGTGAACGGCGCCTGCGGACACGCCGATGACTCCATCAAAATGAAGCCCATTCTCCATAAATACATCCAACATGCCAGCCGTGTAAATGCCTCGCACCCCGCCGCCTTCTAATACAAGTCCTGTCTTTATCGTTGCCACGAAAATCCTCCTTTTTTGTTCGTATATTCTACAATTATCGCCTATTATCCGGGGAAAGTCAAGAAGAGGAAAAGATGTGGCGTTGATTGATTTTAAGAGAGATATGATATACTACATGCAAAGGAGAGTGTGGGTATATGTTGAATATATATTATGGCGATATGCCGGAAGCAGTTTATAATACAGCGGTTTATTTTAAAAATGTATAAGAAGAAGAGTGGATAACAGCACCGTTGGCACAGGAGATGATATTGGATGTTGACAAGTCGGTTGTGCTTGGCAGAGGGGGGATTGACAGCCCAGTTATGGGGAAAATTCCGCCGACCAGTTTATCCGGAGGTGTAAAGACTCTGATTTTGACATCCGGATATTGAATACCAATCAGATTGTTCATAGTATGAGAGAACTCAGGATAGTATTGGCTTCATTGATGAGGGAAATGGATTTGTCGCATCAATTGATTTTGCATCGGCTATCAAGGAAACGGATAATTATTATGCTATCGTTACAAGGGAGGACCCGAGCGAACAGATTGAAAGCAGGGAATACATGAGTTGGGGGCGGTAGTTTGCTGATTTGCTTGTGAGGAAAACGAGCGGTAGGTACTTAAAATATACAAAAGCGGTTCTGAATCCGGTATATGTGCGACAGCAGATAGCGGATAAAATTTTGGCAGTAATGGAGAAGGTGGAGTTAAGAGAAAGATAGAACGTGCAAAGAATCGTACTCGGTCAGATCGCACAATATCAGAAGCCGGCATATGATAATATGAGGTGAATGATTATGAAAGAAAAGCTTGCAAAACTGATCGATGTGAAAAGCATTGTAACGATTGTATTGACCGTTATATTTGCGATCTTAAGCTGCAGCGGTGTCATTTCCGAGATGAACTTTATGGATATCTTCAAATTAATTATCATATTTTATTTTGGAACACAGGTCGGTAAAAAAGAAACAGATGGCGGAGGAAAAGGAGATTGAGGCGGGAGGGGACATTGAGGAGGCGTATCGGTCAAAAAGAGAAGACCGGGAGAATACTGATTGGTGAACGGGGAGGCCGCATCTGCGAAGGCTTTGAATGCGGCGGCTCCCCGTTTACGGGAAAGGATGCGGATTGTGCGGGACGGACGATTGTGCATACGACAAGCGCGGGCACACGCGGACTGTCATGAGGAAGCTGTAGCCGAAAGAATGTCCTGGCAGGAAGAAAATTAATTTCTACGATCCTCGATAAGCAGCGCCTGAATCGCATCCGGGGAAGCATTCCAGTTTATCATGTAAAGCGAATAGATACGATTCGCATTCAGCGTTACATTGGTAGTAAGGAGTACATTGCCCGGACGCGCGGTGCGCGCGACGCGGACCGTATAGCTGCCGTTGCGGACGATACTAAAAGGAGTAGTCTGCAAAAAGGCAATGGACGAAAAGATCAGATTCCCAATTGAGACATTGACGTCTCTGCTGTAAGAAGCGAGATTGCCGACGCGAACGCAGGCAGTTCTGGAGCCGGAGGAGCAGGCGGTATCGGAAATTACGATAACATCCAGTCCATTTGCCGTATTTACGATTGCGATCGTGTTCATGCCATCAGGTAATCGAATGGATTTCTGAACATACACAGAGCCGTTTTCCGACCGGATGGACACGAGCTGCATACCGGAATTCACGCGGGTATAGCGGGTTACTTCGCCCGCATTCAGCCCGGAGTAGACCAACTGATTACCGACGAAGACATTCAATGCATTATAGCCGACCGACGCATTTAAAAAACGAACGGCAGAGGGAAGCCACTGATTCGAGCTGCAAAAAAGGCAGGGAACGATGGGCTGCGGCATAACCGGAATAAAGGGCGGGCGATTCCCGGGCAGATTCGAGTTGCCCTCCGGAGTAACCGAATAATTCGGATCAAATACGGTATCCTCAGACGGCGGCGCTGCCGGAACATTAAAATCCTCACCCGGATAAGAGAACTCCGGATCAATCCCCTCATCCGTCTCAAGACTGCGGACCGGAAGCGTATAAGGTGCTTTGTAATGATGACGCATAGTAACCTCACTGAACAATAATACTACCAAATTATATTCAGCAAAGAAAAAAATGTGACAGCTTCAGGACGAAAAAAATCAAAAACAAAAACGCTCCTTTTTGGGTTGAAAAAACGGGAGCGAGGTGTTATAGTGAAATCAAAACGAAGAAGAGTCAATCATTATCCATAAAAAGTATGGATTACCAAAACCAATTGAACAAACGGAGGAGAGACACATGTTGAACAACACACAGTACAAACTACTCAACGACAAAAAACTGACCGTAGGTTACTTTGGCGGCTCCATCACCGAAGGAGCAGGAGCGTCTGATGCGACAAGGACCTGCTGGCGTGCACTTACGACCTCCTGGCTGAAAGAACAATACCCGGACTGCGCGATCACAGAGATCCAGGCGGCTATCGGAGGAACCGGAACAGACCTTGGTGTCTTTCGCTGCGAGCGCGACCTGCTCTCACATAATCCCGACCTGATCTTCTTTGAATACTCCGTCAACGACAGCGGCGCGGACTTCCGGGAGATTACAGCGAACACCGAAGCAATCATCCGCAAAATATACACTGCGAACCCGTACGCGGACATCGTGTGCATCCACACAACAACCAAAAGCATATCGGATAAACTGGCACAGGGAATCGAATACCACTCCCGCACCGCGCATGCATCCATCATGCACCACTACGGAATTCCAACCCTCGATATCGGCGAAACCTTTCGAACCAAGATCCTGACCGAAGGCGGCGATTGGCTGAAGTTAACCACAGACAACGTACATCCGCTCGATAACGGCTACGCAGTTTACGCCGACGCAGTCATTGCTTACCTGAGAACCAACCTGCAGAAAGCGGTCGGCGAGACACTCATACCAACCGTCCTTCCGGAGCGTCTCACCGCGGACAACCGAGACAGCGCGCACATGATAAATGCCTGCGAAGCAATCGGTGAGCCCGACGGCTGGAGCAAAATCAACCAGACCATGTGTCGCCGCTATGACAATTATATCGAAGCGACCACACCGGGCGCAGGCTTTGAATACCACTTTACCGGCCGCCGCATCGGCTTCTATTTGATGATGGCAAAAGACTCCGGAGATATCATTTACCGAATCGACGGAGGCGAAGAGAAGACCCTGCGCACCTGGGATCACTACTGCCTGAACTTCAACCGAGCCCAGGGAATGGTCCTCCCCGAAACGCTTACCGAGGGCCCTCATACCATAACTATCCGCGTAAGCTCTAACAAAGCCGAAGAATCCACCGGCACCGCCATTCGAATCGGCGCCTTCTTAATCTACTAAAAACTCAAAGCAAGCGCGGCATTCGCGCTATAGAGATGCAGACAGCCCCGCCCGGTTCCTCCATAAAAGTGCAGGCCTTTCGCAAGAACCAGCCGTCACTTTTGGGGTGGAACCGGGCGGGGCGTCCGTTTTACCGGCAACTGCGGGACCGCATCTTACTTCGTCTCACAACTCAGCACAGTATATCCCGCCTCGGTAATTGCCGCTGTCAGGACATCATCCGCGACGTCCTTCGAAAGCGTAACCTCCGCCGTCTTATTTTCCAGGCTTACAACAGCCCCGCTCACTCCGTCAACGGCGTCGAGAGCCTTCTCCACATGCATCTTGCAGTGTCCGCACATCATACCTTCTACAACCAGTACCTTTTTCATTACAATCTGTCCTTTCTGATCCGGCTGACAATCGCAGCCGTTAATTAATATATCCATATCGGCGTCCTGCACCGAAGTGGTTACCTCAGCAGCCATAACGGGAGACACCTGTTTCGCATCAGGTGTCATGCCAGAATTTGTATCCGGCGTTTTGACACGCTTTGCATCCGAGCCTATTGCTGCGCCGGTTCGCTTATCTTTGAAGAACCGCAGCCGCAGCGCATTCGTCACAACGCACACCGAGCTTAAGCTCATCGCGGCCGATCCAAGCATCGGGCTTAACCGCAGCTCGAACGCCGGATAAAGCACGCCCGCGGCGATCGGAATACCAAGAATATTGTAGAAGAACGCCCAGAACAGGTTCATGCGAATATTGCGCACAACACTCCGGCTCAAATCAATCGCCGTCACCACATCATTCAGGGAATCCTTCATCAGCACCACATCCGCGGAATCAATCGCGATATCCGTACCCGCACCGATCGCGATACCAACATCCGCACGGGTCAGAGCGGGCGCGTCATTGATACCGTCGCCAACCATCGCGACCCGCCGACCCTTTTCCTGAAGCGAGCGGATGCAGGCCTCCTTCTCGGTCGGAAGAACATCGGAGATAACCTCTTCGATGCCAAGCTCCGCGCGAATCGCCTCCGCGGTCCGCTTATTATCCCCGGTCAGCATCACAACATGAAGTCCCATCTTTCGGAAATTCTGAATCGCGCTGCGGCTGGTCTCGCGAATTGTATCCGCAACCGCGATAATACCCGCGAGCCTGCCGTCCCTTACAAAGAAGAGCGGTGTCTTTCCCTGAGAGGCCAGTTCATCAGCCTTTTGCTGTGCCTGAATCAAAAGCGACTCTTTGTCAGGCTCGTCCTCTTTGGGCGCCTGCCGTCCGATCTCCTCTACATACGCGAGATTTCCGGCGTGATAGAGATGTCCGTTCACCTGGGCAGTCACCCCGCGTCCGGGTACCGTGGCGAAATCCGAAGCCGCAGGAAGCGTAAGCCCAAAGGCAGCCGCTTTTTCCACAACCGCCTCCGCAAGCGGATGCTCACTTCCGGTTTCGGCAGCGGCGGCTTCCGCAAGAAAGACACGGGTATCAAGAGATTTGTCCAACACAAGGACATCCGTCACAGAGGGATGGCCGGAGGTAATCGTACCGGTCTTGTCGAGGACAATCGTATCAATCGAATGAAGCAGCTCCAGGCTCTGCGCGGATTTGATTAAAATACCGTACTCAGCGGCCTTTCCGGTGCCGACCATGATGGCAACCGGAGTTGCAAGCCCGAGCGCGCAGGGGCAGGAGATAACGAGAACCGCGATCGCGCAGGAGAGCGCGAACTCGAACGGCTTGCCGGCAATCAGCCAGACAGCTGCGGTAATAACTGCGATCGTGATTACGATCGGAACAAAGATACCGCTGACCTTGTCGGCAAGGCGGGCAATCGGGGCCTTGGTATTGCCGGCTTCATCCACGAGACGAATAATCTGAGCCAGCGTGGTGTCGCCCCCGACGCGGGAAGCCTGGAAGCGGAAGGTTCCGTTCTTATTAATCGACGCGGAAATAACCATATCCCCCGCCTGCTTTTCGACCGGAATACTCTCGCCGGTAATCGCCGCCTGGTCAACGTAGCCGTTGCCTTCGAGGATCACACCGTCCACGGGAATGCTTTCGCCAGGACGGATCACAACAATATCCCCGGCCAGCACCTGTTCGGCGGGAATCGTCTGCTCGACGCCGCCCCGAACTACAACGGCGGTCTTTGGAGCAAGGTCAACAAGCTTACCGAGCGCATCCGAGGTCTTTGCCTTGGAACGGGCCTCGAGAAATTTGCCGACGGTAACCAGGGTAAGAATCATCGCAGCGGATTCAAAATACAGCTCATGCGCATACTGATGCACCACCGCCATATCGCCGTGGCCAAAGCCGTAGGCCATTCGGAACATCGAGAAGATACCGTAGAGGAACGAGGCCGACGAACCGATTGCCACAAGAGAATCCATATTGGGGGCGCGCCGAATCAGCGCCTTAAAGCCGGTCTGATAAAAATGCCGGTTCACAAGCAGAATCGGAATCGTAATCAGCAGCTGAGTCAGCGCATTAACCAGCGCGTTATCGGTTCCGATAAAAATAGACGGAACCGGAAGTCCAAGCATATGTCCCATTGCGACGTACATAAGGGGGATAAGCAGGACGATCGAGGTAATCAGCCGATGCTTCATCTCTTTCTGGGCCGCCTCGGAACGCTGCTTACGGGACTGCCACTCGCTGCGAAAATCACCGCCGGGAGCGGAGCCGCCGGCACCGGGAGGATATCTTCCGTCCGTGCCGGCTGCCCCGGGCTCACAGCCAGCACCGGAGTTCCCGGAGGTATGGCCGCCATATGCGGTTCGCTCCATCGAAGCCGCGCCATATCCAATCTTATCGACCGCCGCCTCGATCTGCGCGCTTGTAAGAGCGGTCTCATCATAGGTAACGGACATCTGGTTGGACAGCAGGCTGACCGAGACATCGGTTACGCCGTTCAGCTTTGAGACGCAGCGTGTAATATTCGCCTGGCATGCCGCGCAGGTCATGCCGGTGATGTTGTATTTTTCTGTTTTCATGAGAAACCTCCTTTCTTCCGGAACATACGGGGATATCCGGAACTATTTCAGCTTTTTAATCAGTTCGACCGCCTCGTCAACAATATCAATATTGCCGTTCCGGATCTCCTCTGCAACACAGGTCTCCATATGATCCTTCAAGATCAAATAGCCGAACGACTGCAGCGCGCTCTCAACCGCCACGACCTGCGTGAGAATATCTCCGCAGTAGCGGTTCTCATCCAGCATGCGGGAGATTCCGTTCAGCTGCCCGACCATGCGGTTCAGGCGGTTCTTCAGAAGCTTTAACTCCGCCTCGGGGCGGGGCGTTGCTTTGTGGCGGCAGCAGGAGCAGTCGTGAGAAACATCCGTGTCACCTGCGGAAATATCCGAACAATTACATCTGTTAGTATCAGACAAGGGAACACCTCCTTAATTATAAGATACCCGGTCGGGGTATCTGAACTTTGCTCTATCATATACCCTTCCGGGGTATTTGTCAATAGTAAAAAGAGAAAACTGCGAACTGGTACCGCTGCCGGTACTGTTCGTGCATCCGAAACGGCCGGAATGTACCCCGATATTGTTTCTGTGTGCCAGTGGATTGCGAAGAAACGGAAAGAAGGATTCGGGGGAATTATGGGAGTTCTGGGGAGAAAAAAGAAATGGGAGGATATTTATGGAAAAAAATTCATGAAATAGTTGAAAAATGAGTAAAGAATGTGATATAATATGGTAAAATCCTTTGAAAAATCGAAGACAAAAGGAACAGCTCTGTAATCTTTGCTTTGTCAAGTTATGGTGTGGTTCCGGTTATAGGTGAGAAGCAGCTGCACGGGCTTTTGAAGATAGGGCCGGTGTGGTGGCGAAGCCTATGCAAAATTTGGGAATGTGGAAATTGGAGCAGCGGAGGGAGCGCATCAGGCGGTGCGGAGGGATTGCTGCCGGGGGAAAATAGTAGGAGAATAAAAGCAGGGAAGAAGCAGGATAGAGGCAGGATAGAAGCGGAATAGAAGCAGAACAGCAAAGAAGAATAGAAGAGGAATAATAGAAGAGGAATAATAGAAGAGGAACGGGGGAGATTTGTATTAACGGGAGCGGTGATGAGAAGGAAAAGGATAATAGGGGCAACGGGGAGGATAGAGAGAACGGGGAGAATAGAGAGAATAGGGATATTTCTTCGGCGGAACAGGACAAAATTGCGGAAGAGATGCCGGACGCAGCTTCGGGAAGGAATTCGGTTCCGGATGCACTCAGGCGGCAGGAGGAGATAATCAGAAGGGCAGCAGAGCCATATGAGCGTCAGATGCGCATGGCACAGCGGATTGCGCCGGCGATCGAGCAGAGGCTTATCGCAGATCAGGAGCTTGCACAGATATTTCAGACGCAGCAAATGCTTGCGCAGAGCATGGAGCCCGTGATACGGCAGCAGCAGACGATTGCACAGCTGATGACGCCTGTGATACAGCAGAGACAAATACTGAATCATAGCCTTGCACCAGTATTTGAGACGGCGGCGCAGATGATTCAGTCACCGATTGTCCAGTTGGCGGCTTCCGCAGTAAGGCTGGCCAATACTTATTCGAAGGCAATTCAACAGGCGTATACGGTGCCATTTTTAAATTGGCTGCATACGGTTGCGTTTTCTCCGGTGCGGGATTATCTGAGCCAGATTGAATCTATTCTTGCGGAGCTGCCGGATGAGGAGCCCTTCGACAAGGATGCATTTGAGAAGGTTTATCTGAAGGAGATATATGACGCACGCTGGTTCCCGTATGTTGGATGGAACGCGGATATGACCCTTGCGGCGGAGGTTTGTAAGATTCTTGAGACGACCAGGAAAAGCAAGAATCGGGTGAAACGAATAGATAAGGCGGTATTTGATTATTATTCGAAGAGCCGGATTGAGGAGATGAAGAAGGACTGGCGGAAGCTGGATATGCCGGAGTATCTGATGCGGATTCTGCATCAGGCAGTGCAGGCCTACCATCGGAAGGAGTATGCGATTACAGCAACAGTGCTTGCGACAACCTGGGAGGGGATTATTTATGAGAAGGCGCATGATTCCAGGAGGAAGAAGGGGAAGGTTACGAAGGAGAATCTTGGAAAGTTAGTTGCCGGGGAGGAGTACGGGGAGTTTATTCAAAAGTTTTTCGATGAGTGTATTATGTATGAGTGCAGCAGCCCCGCGGAGGCTAAGGAGGATGTGCCGGGGAGAAATAGTCTGGCGCATTGTATGTATCAGGGATATCCGAAGAGGAAGGCGGGGTTGAATGCGATTTTGTTTACGGATTTTTTGGTGAGGGTGGGGGAGGTTGAAGAGGAGATGTAAGGAAGGTTGGGGGTGAAATAAGGGGAATGGGATGGTAGAAGTATAGTGGCCTCAGAAATGTGGGAAGAGCAAAAGGGATTGATTCGTAATCTTTGCTTTGTCAAGTTGCGATGGGGTTCTGGGTATATTGGAGAGACGGGACGCGTATTGTGGGTTAGGGGCAATGGGGGTGGTGGCGAAGGTTGTGTAAAATGGGGGAGATGTCATGGCAAGATATTAACCGACCCTCGAAAAAACCAGTAAAATCAAGGAAAATCGGTACCCGAACACCCCGGGGTACGCCATTTTGTACGCCAAATTTTTTGAAAATCCCTGATGGGACAGTACTGTTTTGAACGTGAAAAATCCCCAAATTTCGCCGTGAAAAATCATAAAATCACGGAGGATTTACTCATGAGTGAACAGAAGAAATATGACACTCTAAAGTGCGATAAGCCTGCATTTGCAGGGGCAGGAGACTATTTGGTTCCTACAATCGAATTACAGCCTATTGAAGTGAAAAGACTGGGGGAATATGGGCGAATTCGCAGAGCGTTCCTACAGGAATATAATCCGATGTTATTCAATGATCTGGGTGCTGACGGAGCAGTTGTTTCCGCATCTGTATGAAGTACAGGAGATTGCAGAGAAAAGAGTGGAAGTGATTATGGAAGGGCTGCGGGAGAAGAATACGGCACCAGATAAGGAAACGGACGCTATGGCTTGGGCGGGGCATTTGAATATGCTGAAGGCGCAGGAGGAGGAAGTAGTGATGGAGGAAATAGTATATAGTTTATAAAAGGATTGTAACCAGCTTAGCGGTGGGCTGGTTTTCATTATGTAAAACTTCCGAAATCGGCAAAAACTAATCTTTTAATTGATAAAATATTGAAATTATTGCCGATAATGTGTTATACTATACTGTAAATTAGTGTAGTTTATAGATTGCGAATTAACGGAGGGAATCAGATGCGATATCTTTCAGTTACTGAAATAGCGAAAAAATGGAATGTATCGGAGCGCAGCGTTAGGAATTACTGTGCTCAGGGGCGTGTAAATGGTGCGTTCCTTACCGGAAAGACTTGGAATATTCCTGAAAATGCAGAAAAGCCGGAGCGTTCCAATAAGAAGAAAGAGCAACCTGTTACTTTGCTGGATATTCTGCAGGAGCAGAAAGCAAGCAAATATTCCGGCGGAATTTATCATAAGACGCAGATTGATTTAACATACAATTCAAACCACATCGAGGGCAGCCGTCTGACCCACGATCAGACCAGATATATTTTTGAAACTAATACAATAGGCGCGGAAAATGAGGTTCTCAATGTGGATGATGTGATTGAAACAGCAAATCATTTCCGTTGCATTGATATGATTATTGACAATGCAAAAGCTGTGTTGACCGAAAAGTTTATCAAAGAGCTTCATTTGATTTTGAAGAACGGCACCAGTGATTCCAGAAAAGATTGGTTCGCTGTGGGTGATTATAAAAAATTGCCAAACGAGGTTGGTGGCATGGATACCGCACTTCCAGAAGAAATTGCCGATAGAATGAAAGCGCTGCTGAAAGAGTACAATGCCAAGGAAGAAAAGACCTTCGAGGATATTCTGGACTTCCATGTGAAGTTTGAGAGAATCCATCCATTCCAGGATGGCAATGGTCGTGTGGGCAGACTGATTATGTTTAAAGAGTGCCTGAAATATAATATTGTTCCGTTTATCATTGAGGATAATCTGAAGATGTTCTACTATCGTGGATTGAAAGAATGGAACAATGAAAATGGATATCTGACAGATACCTGTCTGACTGCACAGGATAAGTATAAGGCGTATTTGGATTATTTTAGGATTGCATATTAAGAAAATATATTTCCAAAGTATCAAAAGTTTATACCAAAGTGTCAATTTTCCCTTTTGAAAATGTTTCAAAGGGGAAAATCAGCACTATATTGATAATTCTACGTTAGTTTGTATTACACTATTACACAGATACACAAATAAATGCGTTGTGAGGTAAAAGATCATGGCTGAAAGAAATATGGTTAATCTTACGATTACAATGACAAAAGAAGAACGCAAGGCTCTGAAACAGATTGCGCTTGATAAAGATATTACAGTTTCTGCTTTAATCCGTTTGTGGTTACAGGAACAGCGGAAAGATGAGGTGGGAAAATAATGGGAAATACAAACAGTGGACTGGGCGCTGATAAAGTAGGAAAAAATGATGAATTTTACACCAAATTAACCGATATTGAGAAAGAACTGCGCCACTATAGAAAACATCTCAAGGATAAAACGGTTCTTTGTAATTGCGATGATCCTTTCGAAAGTAAAGTTTTAGTTGAAACCAGTAGTGTTGAGCATACGGAAGATCTCCAAACTAATCAGGAGGTTGTGGATGAAACCGAAGTTGTAGTTGACGAAAAAGAGACAGGCTTTGTTCCAGAAAACAAGGATATTATTTCTACCGAAATACCCGAAGATGAAAGCAGTGATTCCATTTGGAATTTTGAAGATGAGAGAATAGATTTCTCAGTTACAAATCCGACTGAGGTTTCTTACTTTGGCGAAGGCAAAGAATGTGATGGATGGCAAAGTGCTTTCTTACAGATCATCAGTTTTTTGCATGAAGATTATCCTGCGATTATTCGTGGTATGGTAGGATACCGCTTCGCTGGAGTCGGTAAAGTTATATTATCCGGTCGAGCTGGTATTGAAAGATTCAGCAAAGCCGAAGAATTGAATAACGGCTTATATCTCGAAACAGATTGTACACCAGATGAGATTGTAACCATCGTTCGCTTACTGATGAATAAGTGCAATATGGATTACGACAACATTGAGATTACCTATGAGCAGTGTCAGGGTGAAAATCTCGCTGATGTTGAGGATGATTCAGCAGAGCCAATGGCTGATGAAAGTCAGGATGACGATACAGCAGAAGTTACCGGCTCCATAGACAATGGCGAAGAACCTTCCAACGAAGGTGTCCAGGATTATATTGTTCAGCTCCTTGATGAGATGAATATCTCTTATGTGGACAACAGAAATAATCAAGGATGCCTTTGGATTGTTGGAGATGAAAGACTAAGTTCTGTATTTAACAAGTTTTCTCAGTATAAGGCTGTGTTCCATTACAAAGTCGATGGCGGTCGTGCAACTAAGGGTGAACCTGCCTGGTGGACAAAAGATATTATCGTTACCGCTGAAGCTCCTGTGCAGGATGTTGTTGAAGAAGTTGCCCAGAGTAATGATGATGAAAAAAAGAATAAAGCTGTTATTGATTCTACATGCGAAGGAAAGTACACCTTTGAGAATTGGCTTATATCGGGTGCAGGTCTTGCAGAGCGTTCAGCTCAGAGTTATAGCTCTGCCGTAAATATTGCGGGACAGTATTCCGGGAGATTAGGCTTTTCTGATAAAGAACTGTATTTCATTCTGGATGCAGAGCAAGTATATCAAATCAGCACAAAGCTACTTGCCAATCCTGAGTTTGCACGGTTGAATGAAGGTCAGCATAACCGTTATCGTGCGGCATTGTCAAAATACTGGGACTATTGCAATGCTCTCTCTGGCGGAGCAATAGTCAATGCTCCTATTAAAGCTACGCCAGAGCAAGAAGATGAGGTCAAGAAGAACCGTATCGCTTTTATTGCTTGGGCGCAGGCGCAGCAAATGCAAAAAGCAGCTATTTTGGCATACTTATCTGATATTAAGAAGTGTAGTGAGTTTGCCAAGGAACATGATTACATAAAAGAGGAACACATACTTCTTATAGAAGATGCAAATGTCCTTGAGTGTGTTTTCTTGGAAATGCGAAAGGACAGCAGATTTGTTGAACTGAATAAAGAGAGACAGAAACGTCCTGTTTCTGCAATGAACAATCTTATTGCTTTCCGCAGAGCAACAAATACTGCTGCAGTTGCCCTTACCCCTGCACCACAAATCAAGCCAGTAGAAAAAGCTGTGCATCGCCCGATTGCAACTGTAGAAACA